>CAIJEA010000293.1 GCA_903819605.1 uncultured cyanobacterium
AGCACAAGTGACGACAGCTATAGAACAAGGAACTAAAGCCTTTGTCTCAGATTGTCAATGGAACTTCTGTGAAAAAGCAACTTCTCACACCTGTGTGACAGGCGATATTGCCAATTTGCTCGATTTTGACCAAGACAACATCGCGATCGCAGTCATAATATAGTTTTTTAAGTTTTTGAATATGTCCAGAAGTAGCGCCCTTGTGCCATAGTTCTTGACGCGATCGGCTCCAGTAATGAACCTCACCAGTTGCCACTGTTAATTCTAGAGCTTGTTGATTCATCCATGCCATCATCAAAATTGTGCCATCTTGATAGTCTTGAGCGATCGCGGGAATCAATCCTTTTGCATCATATTTAAGACTTTTAATCCAATTGTCAGACATATTTCTGTAAGTTTATAGAAGATTGCATATAGGAATTTTCACACTAGGCTTTGCTAAGTAGCTCAGCATAGGGAAATAAAGTCCTAACCTAGAAGCGTATGCAGCTCGCTATGGGGGCGATATATGCTTCTAGGTTTTAAGTTTACTTATACTTAGCTACTTAACGTGAAAATCTTTATATGTAATCCTAATAGTTTGATCAATGACAGTTCCAAATCTTAATATTATCTGTCCAACTACTTCCCATTGCTAATTGCTTTCCATCTTTAGAAAAATGAACGCAGAGAATAGGGTGCGCTCCTACAGTCAAAATACCTAGCTCTTCAGCCGTTCTAGTACTCCATAGTCTAATTGTACAATCGCTACTACCACTAGCTAAAATTTCTCCGTCAGGGCTGAATGTTAATGAATTTACGGTTGCACCATTCCCCTTTAAAGTTGCAATCAATTTGCCCGTATCTATTTGCCATAGCTTAATTGTGCGATCGCGACTGCCACTAGCGATCAAATTATCGCTAGGACTAAAAGCTACACAGGTTACATAATCACTATGACCTGTAAGCGTAAGTTTAGATACTTCTTCCCAAGGATTCCAGATCCGAATTGAGCAATCATAACTACCACTAGCTAAAAGATCACCTTTTACATTGAAGGCGATCGAGGTTACATAAGATGAATGCTCATTTAAAACTCGCAATTCTTTGCTTGACCACATATCCCAAATACGGATGGTGTTGTCATAACTTCCGCTTGCAAGCAAACGATTGTCAGGGCAAAAAGCAAGAGAACTTACATAAGCAGAGTGCTCTCTAAAACAAATCGGTTCTTGCAGCTTATCTAAATTCCATACAATTACTTTGCAATCACTACCACTGCTAGCAAAATATTTGTTGTTGTCACTAATAGCTACAGCGAAGATATCACCTATATGTCCTTTTAAACTTAAGCTGACTTTACCAGTACTAGGATGCCACAAACGTACTATGCTATCACTACCGCCACTTATTAAAATGCTATGATCAGTATTAAAAGTAAGTGAATGAACAGAACCAGAATGACTAGTAAAAATACTGCTTAAATACCATTCTCTAATTTTTTCCTTAAGTTTTTTGTCAATATTTTTTTGCTTACTATAAAGTTTTTCTAATACATTTCTCTTTATAGATTTTTGCTCTATTTGAGTCGTTTTAAGAATATCAAGATAAGGATTAATTAAAGCAACATCAAAGTATTGAGAAGTAAGTATATTATTAGATTGGAGTAACTTTGGCAAATAATTAGAATTTAAGTGCAGATAATACCAGTCAGCAACAAAAGCAGCTAAAAGTTCTTGTATTGAAATGATTGCCTGACGAATTATTCGTAGAGCTTCATGTTTTTGTTTGCCTGAAATTTCAAGGGTTTCACATGCTTCTTCCCATTGCCATGCAGGTAAGGTACAAGAAATTATAGTGTCATTATTAGGGAGCCAAAGATTAATATGAAAATAAGCCTTATAATCACTGATACTGCTATGTAAAATAAGCGTAGGAATATAAGTTAAAATGGATTGTAATTCATGGACATCATTATCGTTGATGTTGTGACGAAAAAAATCGCTATAAAACTCAATTGGACTTTCTTTGCTGTCATAGGGATAATTAATACTTAAAAATGCTTTTAAATCTTCATTTAGCTCAATCTCAAGATTTTCTCTCAAACCTGCCACACAACTAGGACTGATTTTAAAAGGAGCCGCTAAAACTAGCAATCGATGTTTTTGTAAAATATCTCCAAGAATACGTCTACTAATTTTTGGGCTAAAATTTGATGATAAATTACCTTGGCTTAGGTTTGATTTTATGACATCAAATTTTTTACCTATACGTATAGATTGCCATTCACCTAACAGTTCAAGGATAGTATTACTACAACTAGAAATTCCTCCATTCAATTCTAGATTTAAATAACGTGGATCAGATATGATTTCAGATGGAATTAAGGATATTACATGATCCTGACTAAGAGAGTTTTGTTCGATTAGAATCTCCTTTAGATTCTTTTCTAATATTTTTGCCGTACTATGCAATATTTTAGTTAGACCTTCTATAAAATTAGTAGAAAGTTCCATAAGAATAATGTTTTAGAGGTAAGACAATCATATGGCAATCTTAGAATAATTGCTCATATTCACATTAGCAAGTTTTTTGAGTTTTCGTTTTCTTACTGATGTTACGTGGAACCCTCATCC
>CAIJEA010000294.1 GCA_903819605.1 uncultured cyanobacterium
AATCAACTTCAATGTCAGAACACAGCCCTAGAAATCTCACAACAAACCTTGACTGAAGAGCTAGAAGCGACTCATAACCTCCTCAAAGAATCCACTAAAACCATTGAAATAGCTCAAACTAAGTTACTTGAAGCGACGACTCAACGGGAGCAGATGGAAGGCGAACTAATTCAACACCTTGGCAATCAAGCAAAATTGCACCAATCCTTGCGGGGGCTAGAAAATGAATATGTAAGCGATCTCACCCGTGTACAGGATTTAGAACAGCAAATTGAAAGTTTACAAGAACAAGTTTTGCAACAAGCTTCTAAGACTGCTGAATATGAAGCTGCAATTCAACATTGGAAAGAGCAATCAGTACGTCATCAACATCATGCTTTGCAACTTAGTGGTGCTTTAGATAGATTACTGAACGAAAAACCAGTTAGACACTTAACAGAACCTATCAACCATTCTAGTGAATCTGAATACTCACAACAGCGAGAGCCAGAATCTAGACCTGCGCGATCGCCTTTCCCCACATCAAAAGTAGATTTACCCGCTTTCTTAGTCAGACATCGTTAACTAAAATCATATAAATATAAGATCCAAAAACAGTGACGCATGCATAACGTGCGTCACTGTTTTTTAATATGGATTTTAATAATGATCGAGATGACAGGATTTTAGGGGGAGGATGGGTGGCGCAAAGGGGCGCTTATGCTTTTACAGCGCTTTGCGCTCAAACCCAAACCAAGAAAAGTTTTGAAAGCATTGCAAATCAATGCTTTCAAAACTTTTCTTGTGGTTCGTCTGCTCGAAAAGTGTAGTAAGTTTATATTAAAGGCTAGAGATTATGATTGTATTGATATTAGTAAGCATGGAAATATAGCAATGAAATTTGTTGTTTCCTTTTTCGTACTTTGGCTTCTATTTGGCACACTTGAATGGCTATTTCCACTCAGAAAAGAGCAAAAGCACTTTCGGCAAGGATGGCTAACAGATGTTGCTCATTTTTTCTGCAATCATATTCTGATTAATGTGGGTACATATCTAATTATGGTGTTTTTATATGTACTTTTTAAAGGATTGATTTCCCATCCACTGCAACTAGCCGTTAGAAGTCAACCTGCTATATTACAATTTGCTGAAGCTTTTTTTATCGCCCAGCTAGCATTTTATGCGTTACATCGGTTAGCGCACGCTATTCCTTGGCTATGGCGTTTTCACGCCATTCATCATAGCAGTGCCGAACTGGACTGGTTGGCTTCCGCTAGGCTCCACCCTGTTGAAGCGATCGCTGTCAATATCGCAGTGGGAATTCCGCTTTTTTTAATGGGCTTTACAAGGGAAACCTTTGGCATTTATCTCGTTTTTAGTGCGATTTTACCGATTTTAAATCATTCAAATACAAGATTTCAGTTTGCTATGCTCAATCGCATAATTGCGACACCAGATTTTCATCACTGGCATCACAGCAACGATCGAGAGGCGCGTGATAAGAATTTCTCTGGATTTCCAATCATCGACTTAATGTTTGGCACATACTATGTCCCCCAAGGTAAATTTCCAAATACCTATGGAGTTGATGAGGGCGTTCCTACAAGGTATTGGCAACAGTTGCTCTATCCCTTTCGAGCTAATCATTAAAGAGAAGTAACTAAGGGTTAAGAACCGATTTTTTGTGGCGCGGCGGAGCCGCGCCACAAAAAATCGGTTCTTTATTTTACTGCACGTCCCTAAGCGCAAAGTAATTGAAACCACTGGTAGTTTGATATCTCAACCGAATCCCTTTGAGGCGATTACGCTTTCCTTTGCGCCTTTTTTTATCTTCTTCGGGGTTGCCGTTGTGTCCTGCCGTTACATCCACTTCATCGCACTCGACTACCTCAGATAAGGTTACTTCAGGCTTGCTTTGGTCAATACCTTGTCGCAATTGAGTAGTCATATCTTGCACCACATCCTTATCTAGGTCTAGCTATTGGGCAATTTTTGGATTTCGCTACAATATTATCAATTTCTTCCTTTCTTTCACCTCCCCGATTCACCTATTGAGCCCTTACTTTAACTCATTGCCACATTCTATGACTCTCCAGTGTCAATCCATTGACAGTAATTTTGAACCTACCACTCTGTACTTCCTACAAATATGGTCTCTCCACTGCTAAGACTCGTATTTGCACAAGCATCAGCGATCGCCTTTGCAAAATCAGCAACGGTTGGTAATGTACCCGCTTGTTCACGCCGTTCACTGATAAATCCTCGGTTTGCACGTTCCATTAATTTTGGTGTGATTGTCCCTTCGATTAAATCTCCACTAACAATAATAAGACTAATTCCTCTATCAGTGAGTTGGGGAATGCGATCGCGCAGCGACTGCTCACCTGCATATTTACTTGCAGCAACGTTTTCGTAGATAGCACTTACAGGCTTTTGTCCATAAAAATGCGCTAAGTGACTAGTCACAAACACAATTCGCCCACCATCTTTCATTAAGGGAGCAGCCAGATCGGCTAATCGCTCTTGTGCCTTGAGGTTAAGATCCATCGCATAGTCTGTGGATTTATCCTTTTCCATCCCACCACTGGCATTAAGTACTAAGAAGTCCAATTTCGTCAAGTCAGTGGCAATGCTCTGCATCATTTTGCCAACCTCCTCTTTATTGGTGATATCCGCCTTCGCGAGAACTGCATGTTGACCCGTCGCCCTAACATTCGCTGCAATTTCCTCGGCTCTATGCGCTTTGCTGCGGTAATTGATGATGATATCGGCTCCTCGCTCAGCCAACTGTTGGGCAACAGCCGCACCAATGCCTCGTGATGCACCTGTAACTAGAGCAATTTTTCCACTTAAATCAGGCACTATGAGGCTTTACTCCCAAGAATTTAAACTTTATCTGGCTTAAACGATAAAACACTTAGTTCCTAAAGTAAAGTAGAAACCATCTGGTAACTGAGTAACCCATCTGAAACTGTCATGGCAAAGTCAGATTCTTGTTCGATAGAAAGTCTTCTCAATCAAATCTCTGGAACATGGACAACTTATATCCTGTGGTTCCTTCATAAGGATGGTGCATTACGCTTTGGCGAACTTCGTCGCAAGATTGGCGATATCTCAACAAAAGTATTGACTGAAAGATTGAGAATGATGGAATCAATGGGTATAGTCTATCGTCACTATGAGCCAACGATTCCACCACAAGTTACCTATGGACTGACCGATCGCGGCAAGGAACTAACTAAAGCTCTGACTCCTTTATATAAGCTCGCACTGCGTTGGAATCAATCTAAAGCTTAGTCTGTTGGTGTTGATTCTATAAAATTAAAATAGGTAAGAGTCAATGCGCCAAATTCGTTACTGGTCGGATAATGTGGGATTTGTGCCAAAACACCATTTCATAAAGGTTCGTCGATTTACTCCCTTCCCAGTGAATAATTAGGCGTGCGCGGCAAAGCCGC
>CAIJEA010000295.1 GCA_903819605.1 uncultured cyanobacterium
TATGTTTATGTGAAAGTACAAGAAATTCTTTTAAATTCTACCTCTAAAAGTCATACTGTAGTGGCAATTCATGAATTGCCACTACAGTATGACTTTTAGAGGTAGAATTTAAAAGAATTTCTTGTACTTTCACATAAACATAATTTTTCTATGTACGACTGCATTGTTGTGGGAGCAGGACCATCTGGCGGTTCAGCCTCCTATCATTTGGCAAAACGAGGACGTTCAGTTTTGTTACTCGAAAAAGAGAGCCTGCCTCGATATAAACCTTGTGGTGGTGGTGTTTCACCAATGGTGCAAGAATGGTTTGACTTTGATTTTTCGCCAGCAGTTTCATTAACAGTTCAGCAAATTCGCTATACATGGCAGATGGGCGATCCTGAACTTGTCGAGCTAGAAACAAAAGAACCAGTCTGGATGGTGCGCCGCGATATTTTCGATCATTATCTTGTGCAGCAAGCCCAAAAATTAGGTGTCGAACTCCGCGATAGTACTGGAGTAACTGGCATCGAGTGGAAAAGCGATCGCTGGTTGATTAAGACCGAGAATGATGTATTTGAAGCTAAATATGTAATCGCTGCCGATGGTGCAAAAGGCTCAATGGCAAAATGGCTAGGGTTTAAAGAACGTAAGCGTCGGATGGGGGCAGCTCTCGAAGTCGAAGCACCCTGTCCTAATCCAGATGTTAGTGCTGCTCACTTTGATTTTGGCTCCGTTCACAATGGATATATTTGGAACTTCCCGAAAGCCGATGGTTATTCTATTGGGGCTGGGACTTTTATTGGGGGAGAAAAGCAAAATCTTAAAGAAATTGCCGCGAACTATGCCCAAAAGTTTGGCATTGACGTAACTTCTATGAAGCAATTTGGTCATCCTATTTGTCTTTGGGATGGCAATCAACCACTGCATACTCAAAACGCGCTACTTACAGGAGAATCTGCTTGTATCGTCGATCCTTTCACCGCTGAGGGAATCCGTCCTTCGCTCTTAACTGGTATGTTGGCAGGTATAGCGATCGATGAGGCGATCGGAGGGAATACAGATGCACTTAAGCAATACACCATGAAAGTCCAAGAGGAATGGGGTGAAGACATGGTATGGGCGCAACGTATTGCCAATATCTTCTATCGCATTCCTAGCTTTGGTTACAAGATGGGAGTCAAACGCCCTAGCGCCAGTCAACGCATGGGCAAAATCCTCTGTGGCGAGATGCGTTATCGTGATGTGGCAGGAGCCGCCATTAAGCGCCTCACCAAAGGTTTAATGGGGATGAACTAAAGAAGAGGTCACGCAAAGCGTGACCTCTTCTTTAGTCACAAAGGATAAGATAAAAAAATGACTAAAAAAAATTATCGGTTACTATTTCTATCTACTCCTGTGGGTGCATTGGGTTCTGGTATCGGTGGCGGCGTGGAATTGACCTTACAGAATGCCGCAAAAGCACTAATGGCTAAAGGTCACGAAGTAGAAATCGTTGCCCCTGAAGGTTCAGTAACCAATGTCACCAAGCTAACGCAAATTGCAGGTAATATGCAAACTTCAGCCCAAACTCAAGTTGGTGCCGATCTAGTCGTGCTTCCCCAAAACTCGGTTCTAGAAAATATGTGGAGTTATGCCAGAGAATCGCAAAATCAGTTTGATTTATTATTTAATTTTGCCTATGATTGGCTGCCTCTCTATCTCACGCCTTTTTTCAACCGCCCGATCGCCCATTGGATCAGTATGTCATCGCTCTCACCTGTAATGGACGCAATGGTGAGCAAAACTTCACAACTCTGCCCGAATGCGATCGCTGTAAATACTCGCGCCTGTGCGGATACTTTTAGTGATGGCGATCGCCTCACGATCATGGGCAAAGGCATCGATGTGTCTCAATATAATTTTGTGAAGCAGCCCGAAAGACCAAGCCTTGCATGGGTCGGACGTATTTCTCCTGAAAAAGGGCTGGAAGATGCTGCTAAAGCCGCTCAAAGTACAGGATTACCTTTACATGTATTTGGGTTAATTCAAGATCAAGCTTACTGGCAACAGATTAAAACTTTTTTCTCTGAGGCGGAGATTCATTATGAAGGGTTTCTCTCTACTGACGAACTCCAAAAAAAATTAGGACAATGCAGCGCCTTATTAATGACTCCTCGATGGGTTGAGGCATTTGGCAATGCCGCGATCGAGGCGTTTGCCTGTGGTGTACCTGTGATTTCCTATAATAGTGGAGGACTTAAGGAAATCGTCCGCCACGGAAAGACAGGATTTCTTGTGGAAATGGGAAGTGTAACAGGTTTAATTGAAGCTATTACTAAGTTAGACCAAATCGATCGCTTTACCTGCCGTCAACAATTAGAGGCTGAATATTCACTGGAAGTATGGGGCGATCGCCTAGAAAAATGGTTTGACAGCCTAATTACGAACTACTCAAAACCCAAGTTCTAAACTGCAACTTTCATTCGTTCGTTGGCTTCGACTTCGCTCAGCCCACGAACGAATGAAAGTTGCCATAGAAGTGGCGCAAAGCACTCCTTCTAATTTAGCAAATCGCTATAATAAGCGTCACAGTGTTAGCGAAGAATCTATGCAAACTATCAAACTCGGAGCCGATAGGCCAACAGTTACCGCACTTGGCGTTGGTACTTGGGCATGGGGAGACACGTTATTTTGGGCTTATGGAAAGGACTTTGGGGCAGAGGATGTAGCTGGAGCATTTCAATCTTCTATAGATGCAGGCGTTACTTTTTTCGACACTGCCGAAGTTTATGGGCTTGGAGAATCAGAACGCTTAATTGGTAAGTTTTGCAAGCAAACTTCACAACCCGTCCAGATTGCCACTAAGTATTTTCCTTTACCTTGGCGCTGGAATCGAGAGGCGATCGCTAATGCCTTAACTGCTAGTCTTGAACGATTACAAACCTCACAAATCAGTCTTTACCAAATCCACTGGCCCCTAGAGTTTTTTCTCAAAACCAAAGACTTTATGGAGGTCTTAGCTGAAGAATTTAAAAAAGGGCGAATCCAGTCCGTAGGCGTGAGTAATTACTCCGCAGAGCAGATGACCATAGCGCATCAATATCTTGCAGAAAAAGGAATTCCTCTCGCGGTCAATCAAGTTCCCTATTCTCTACTCACTAAACAAGTTGAACAAAATGGAACTATTGAAAAAGCAAAACAATTAGGTGTAACTATTCTCGCCTACAGTCCCCTATCACAGGGCTTATTAACGGGTAAGTACACTTCAGAAAATGTAAAGAATTTACAAGGCGGACGACGTATTGATTCTCGCTTTAGTCCCAAAGGTTTACAGAAGCTAGAACCTTTATTTTCTGCTTTAAAAGATCTCTCAGAGAAATATGACAAAACTCCTGCCCAAATTTCTTTAAATTGGTTAATCGCCCAAGGAAATGTCATTCCCATTCCAGGAGCGAAGAATGCAAGTCAAGCTAAGCAAAATGCTGGTGCGTTAGGTTGGTCATTAACGCCCGAAGAAGTAGAACTTCTTCGCCAAAAAAGTAACTAGCTAAAACCCAAATAAAGGCGGCGCAAAGCGCCGCCTTTATTTGGGTTTTATGTCCAAAGCAAAACTTACATTGCTATATAACTGGTTACTTAGCCTCCATCCAATTTTTGCCAGTATGAATATCTACTTCCAGCTTGACTGAAAGTTCTACAGCCGATTCCATAGCCTCTTTAATTTTAGGTTGCAATTCAGCAACCTCATCAGGTGGAACTTCAAATACAAGTTCATCATGAACTTGTAGCAGCAATCGAGCCTGATAGTTTTGTAAAAGCTCATGAATATGTAACATTGCCTTTTTGATAATATCGGCACTGGTTCCCTGAATTGGCGCATTTACAGCCGATCGCAACAAAGCTGCCTTTTGGTAACCCCCAATCTGGCTAATCCCATGAAAATAGCGCCGTCTTCCTAATATAGTTTTGACAAAGCCATCCCGTTCTGCTTCTACTTCTACACTTTGCATATAAGTAGAGATTCTTTCGTAGCGCTGATTGAATTTCTCAATAAACTGCTTCGCTACTTTTACAGGCACACCGATATCACGGCTAAATTTCTGCGCTCCCATCCCATAGATCACGCCGTAATTAATGATTTTCGCCAAGCGCCGCTCATCACTGGTTACTTCTTCTTTCTCTAAGAGCAGTTGCGCCGTAACAGTATGCACATCTTCGCCAGCATTAAAAGCTCTCATTAATTCAGGCTCTTGACTCAGGTGGGCAAGAATTCGCAGTTCAATTTGCGAATAATCAGCCGCCATTAATATCCAACCTTCTTCAGGCAAGAAACCTGCTCTAATGCGCTTACTGAAAGCAGTCCGAATGGGAATATTTTGTAAGTTAGGATTAGAACTACTCAAGCGTCCTGTTGAGGCAACAGTTTGATTAAAATCGGTATGTACGCGCCCAGTCTTAGGCTGAATCAGCGATGGTAAAGCATCAACATAGGTGGATTTGAGTTTTGCAAGGGTGCGATTTTCGAGAATCGTATCAATCAGAGGATCTTCACCTTCCAACTTGTTGAGGACAGTAACATCAGTAGAATATCCTGTCTTACTTTTGCGTGATTTATCAGTAAATTTTTTGCCGAGCTTTTCTTCTAAAATTTCACTCAATTGCTTAGGTGAATTAAGATTAAATTTCTTTCCTGCTTGTTGATGGGCTGCGATTTCTAAACTATTTAAATCCTTTTCTAATTCCTGCGAGAAAACACTCAAATATTCTTTATCAATCCGAATACCACGCCATTCCATCTCCGCAAGGATTGGCTCTAGCGGCATCTCGACATTTTGGAATAAATCCCAAAGCTCAGGAACCTCCTTTAATTGCTCCTCTAACATTGGTCTAATGTGGTAGGTGATATAGGTATCCATACCGCAATATTGAGCTACCAATGGAATCTCAACTTCAGCGATCGATTTACGCTTACCAACTAGGGTCTTATAACTGACAGTGCGAATTTGTAGCAATTCCTTTGCCAGATCGTCCAGCTTATGACTAGCTTCAGGATCGATCACATAACTAGCAATCATCGTATCGAATACCACACCTGCCAGTTCAATTCCTGCCGCCTTAAACATTAAGCGATCGAACTTGGCATTCTGTAAATATTTGGGATAACTAGCATCTTCAAGAATAGGCTTAAGAATTTCTCTCACCTCTTCCCATTGCAAATTTAGTCCTGAATTATGGCTCAAAGGGATATAAGCAACCTCACTAATTGCGTCACCCCAACAACAACCAATTCCCACTAATTCTGCTTCAAAGGGATTTAGTGCCGATGTTTCTGTATCCCAAGCTGTCGGCTGTTTACTACTCAGAGTTTTGCACAATTTTTCTAACTTTACGATCGTGTCAATAATCTGCACATCCAGTTTTAAAGAAGCGGAAGCAGCGATCGCCCGATCGGTTTCCTGCTTAGCAAAGTCAAACCACAACTCCTCATCCTCTGTATCAACCTGCTGTTGAGATAAATCAATCTTGCTCCCCTCGCCCTTAGGGAGAGGGGTTAGGGGTGAGGGTTTCTTCTCATAATTTCCCGACAACTTTGCCTGAATCTGATCGACCCGATTCACAAAAGCTTTAAGTTCAAGCTCCTCTAATAAAGGGATCAACTCTTCTCGATCGAAACCTGTTAATTGACAATCAGCGATCGCGATCGGAAGCGGTACATCAGTTTTGATTGTTGCCATAAACTGAGAATGCCTAGCAGCTTCAATTCCTTGCTCAAGCTTAGTTTTAACTGCTCCCTTCATTTTCGGCAACGCTGCTAAAACATTCTCTAAGCTGCCATATTCTTCTATTAGTTTAATTGCGGTCTTCTCACCAATACCCCGCACCCCAGGAATATTATCCGAAGCATCACCACATAGAGCTTTGTAGTCTACAACCTGTGTGGGCAGTACGCCCAATCTCTCTTTTACTTGATCGGCATGATATTCAACAATCTTATCTTTTTGTCCGATGTTCAACACCGAAATTCGCTTATCTGCATCAATTAGCTGAAATAAATCGCGATCGCCGCTTAAAATCTTTACCGTGTAACCCTCA
>CAIJEA010000296.1 GCA_903819605.1 uncultured cyanobacterium
AATGCTTGTCCTAGTTTGAGACTTATTGGTAAAACGACATCCTTCTCTTGGATACCATTGCCAACAGCGCCAGGATCGTTACCGCCATGCCCTGCATCGACAAAGATTACTCCCCGACGACGATCGCCTACAGTTTGAGGAGATGGTATGGAAGAATTATTGCTGGGTAAAGAAGTTTGAGGATTGCTTGGGACTGAAGCAACGCTATTTAATGAAACCTGTAATTTAATTTGCTGATTGCTTAAACGTTGTGTTTCCCGTACCTGCCAACCTGCGATCGTTTTAATCCCAATTTCAACGGAATTTCCAACCTGTGATAGTCGAATTCTTTCAATGGGACTATTGGACGCTAGGCTTGGACGCTGGAGGTTGGGCGAAATCTTGGCATTGGGAACCGTCAAGTTAAAAGTTCCAAGGTTGCGATCGAGGCTAGCCTGATAACTTAACGGTTGATTGGCTTCAATTAGTAACTGTCCCGTACTACTAAAACTCAATCTTTCGATCGCCGCAGGTGTTGATGTTTGACTTGAAGAATCAATTGTTCTGGGCGTTGATGTATTGGGTGTAATGGGTATCGCTTGTGTGACTTGATTCGTAGGAGTGAGCAATAGAGTATTGGTTGAGGCTATGTACTGACTTTTCCAAGCAACTTTACTATTTGGAGAGCTGCTATCTAAATCAAAAACTAATCTGGTGATTGCAGGATTGTTTTGAAATTGGGCAATTCTTACTTGTTTTACGCCAAAGCGATCCATTGGCACATTGGTTTGATGTAATTCTTTGGCTAATACTGTATTTTGGAGATCAACAATCAGTCGATTGGGATTATCCTCGCTTAGTATTTGGATTTGTGGATTAGCATTGACAGTTAACATCAATCCATTAGCCGTAGGACGAATACTATTTACTCGTATTGAATTTGCTTGATTCAATGTATTGATGGACTGTGCTTGTAATGCCCCTAATGTAGGCATTACATAGTTAGTAGCCATGCTCATCAAAATTCCAACTGCTAGTTGTCGATATCGCAAAATGTTTCTCCCAATGGCATAAACAACCGAAAGTTGAGCTATTGAATAGCTAGATCTTTTATTTTAGAAAAATCCTTTTACTATCTTCGGTAAGACTTCAAAAACTGATCTACTCCCTTCGCGATCGCCTCAGCCATACGCTCTTGATAAGCCCCATTGACTAACTTTGATGCTTCTGAAGGATTTGTAATATATCCAGTCTCTACAAGGATTGCAGGCATTGAAGTATTACGAATTACATAAAATCTAGCTGACCTCACACCACGGTCATTTGCACCAGTACCCGCAAGAATTTGATCGTGAACAAACTCTGCAAGACTCTTACCTAGAGACGCGCCGGGAGCGTGATAAGTTTCAACCCCACTTACTTGAGATGCATTTGCATCAAGAGAATTAACATGAACGCTTACAAAAGCACTAGCTCTGGCATTTTCTGCAATTTGTACCCTTGGCTCTAAATCGAGATCAATATCTTCAGTTCGTGTATATATTACAGCGTACCCCATCTGTTGTAATATCCTGCCTAACTGCTTACTCATGGCTAGGGTAATGTCTTTTTCGTATACGCCATTTCTGGTCGCGCCAACATCTGGACCTCCATGACCTGGATCGATCACGACTAACTGACGACCATTAACGTTGCTATAAGTATTCTGAGGTTTTGAACGTGAAGTCGGAAAACTACTTGCAGAGGTTTGCGCCACACTTGTTAGTTGTAGCGCTATCTCTGACGCATTAGTCCGTACTGTCTCACGAATTTGCCACCCAGCGATCGTCTTAACATTGACAATTACCGCATCCCCTACCTGATTGAGTCGAATTTGTTCGATTGGGCTATTGGCTCCCAAGATAGGGCGGCGTAGTTGCGATGAAATTCTTGTTGCTGGAATTGTGATGCTATAGGTATTCGTCGGTAAACTTAGACTGCTACGGTAGGAAATCGCCCGACTTGCTTGAATTACCAGTTGACCGTAGCCGTTAAACGCTAAACCATCAATTGTTGTTGGCGAATTAATACTGGTGACATTGTTTGCTGATGGCAAACCTGCAATTGAGTTGGTTGCTCGCTCTGATAAAAATTCAGTATTGTTTTGCGGCTTTAGTAGCTGTAAGTACTGCTCAGAAGATGCTATCTGCGCTTGGCTATTATCCTTTAATGTCTGCTCAAGACCAATCTGAGCAGTTGCCTCGTTGCCCAGACATGTGCTAGCAAATAAGCACAGCATCAGCCAAAGCGATTGTTTGTAATATTGGTTCAAAAAATTACTCCCATCAAGTTGACTAGAGACTGCCAATCAAAACTTTAAGACAGCAATTCTACAGGAGATAGGGAAACTTTTTCCACTAAAGGCAATTTCCCTAGCCAGCGCCGCGACACTTGAGCAAATCGATCAGGCTCTCCACTTACGAAGAACTGGGTCTCGGCTCGACCGCATCGATTGTCTGAGCATTTTAAACCCATCAAATCTAGCTCCTGTGCCGCAGCCCTGACAACATAAGAAGCAGGATTTACCAAAGCTACATTGGAAGGCAAAATTTGACGTAAAACTCCCGACAAATGTGGGTAATGCGTACAACCCAAGACCAGAGTATCAATATTTGCCTCAAGTAGGGGCTGTAAATATTCCATTGCTACTCGCATTGTGTATGGATCATTAATTCGATCAGCTTCAATTAGTGGGACAAATTCAGGGCAATCTACCTGAAAAACTTGAGCTTGGGGATCGCTCTCACAAATCGCCCTCACATAAGCTTCACTCTTTACAGTTGCTGTGGTTGCGATCACTCCAATACGTTTACCTTTGCCGACTGCTGCTCTTGCCCCCGGTAAAATCAGCCCCAAAATTGGTAAGTCAAAATCTTTTCGTACTATATCCAGTGCTAGTGCGGAACTTGTATTACAAGCCATGATTGCCATCTTGACTTGTTCAGACTGCATCCAGTGCAAAATTTCATACACATACTCAATAATCTCCGCAGGCGATCGCTTTCCATAGGGCAACCGCGCCGTATCACCAAAATAAACTACTGACTCATTCGGTAGCTGTCGATGAACTTCTTGTAAAACTGTAAGTCCCCCAACCCCACTATCAAAAACACCAATAGGGTAATGAGATTTCTGCTGCAAAACCATTCATATCCTCACACTTCACATGCTTCACAGTAAAGCATACTTTTTAAAAAGTGCGTATCAGCCTAACTAATTAACCGCAGACACAAGTGCCCCAGCCACTTATACTTTTTCTAGGCAGCCTAGGAATTACATTGTAATTAGCTATCTGCTCATACAACATAAAGCAATTATCTTAAGGAGTATCTAATGGACTTATCTCGCATTCCCCCACAACCTAAAGCAGGAATTCTCAATGTCCTGATCGAAATTCCCGCAGGCAGCAAAAATAAATACGAATTTGACAAAGATCTCAATGCCTTTGCTCTTGATCGTGTTCTTTACTCCTCAGTGCAATATCCATACGACTATGGTTTTGTCCCTAATACCCTCGCTGATGATGGCGACCCACTCGATGGCATGGTGATCATGGATCAACCAACATTCCCTGGGTGTGTCATCCCCGCGCGCCCCATTGGCATGTTGATCATGATTGACGGCGGCGATCGCGATGAAAAGATCCTCTGTGTCCCTGCTAAAGATCCCCGTTACGCTGATGTCAAAACCCTAGCTGACATCGCCTCCCACCGTCTCGAAGAGATAGCTGAATTTTTCCGTTCGTACAAAAATCTAGAAAAGAAAGTCACTGAAATCAGGGGCTGGGAAGGTGTAGATGCAGTGCAAGCCCTTGTAACTAAATCAATTGAAGCGGCATTGCCTAAATCCTAAAACTTTTTTAGAGCCTACAATCCTTCTATCATAAGGAATAGACGATCTAAGCTAAATTCTTCTCAAAACAATCTTCTAAGAAACGCTTGACAAAGCATTGTGACCCTGATAACTTAATAAAGCGCTGAAGGGAGCGACGAGCGAAAGCGAAGCGAACCTGCCGAAAGAGAAGCGCAAAGAACCTAGACAACCAAATAGTTTGAAAGCTTTAAGAAACCAATAAACCTCGTCAAAAAGATAAACAAAGACTGGATTATTGAAAGATAACCAGCTATCCGACAGGATAAGCGAAAAGCTTAAAAAAGTCAAACCCATCCGAAAGGAAAAAAGCTAGAGGAAGTAGGAAGGAATTTTGAAACCGATAGACACCATGGAGAGTTTGATCCTGGCTCAGGATGAACGCTGGCGGTATGCTTAACACATGCAAGTCGAACGAAGTCTTCGGACTTAGTGGCGGACGGGTGAGTAACGCGTAAGAATCTACCTATAGGTTCGGGACAACAGTTAGAAATGACTGCTAATACCGGATATGCCGAGAGGTGAAAGTTATAATGCCTGTAGATGAGCTTGCGTTCGATTAGCTAGATGGTGGGGTAACGGCCTACCATGGCGACGATCGATAACTGGTCTGAGAGGATGACCAGTCACACTGGGACTGAGACACGGCCCAGACTCCTACGGGAGGCAGCAGTGGGGAATTTTCCGCAATGGGCGAAAGCCTGACGGAGCAATACCGCGTGAGGGACGAAGGCCTGTGGGTTGTAAACCTCTTTTGTTAGGGAAGATAATGACGGTACCTAACGAATAAGCATCGGCTAACTCCGTGCCAGCAGCCGCGGTAAGACGGAGGATGCAAGCGTTATCCGGAATTATTGGGCGTAAAGCGTACGTAGGCTGTTTTATAAGTCTGTTGTCAAAGCCCGAGGCTCAACCTTGGATCGGCAATGGAAACTGTAAGACTAGAGAGAGATAGGGGCAGGAGGAATTCCAGGTGTAGCGGTGAAATGCGTAGATATCTGGAAGAACACCAGTGGCGAAAGCGTCCTGCTGGATCTCAACTGACGCTGAAGTACGAAAGCTAGGGGAGCGAATGGGATTAGATACCCCAGTAGTCCTAGCCGTAAACGATGGGTACTAGGTGTTGGCCGTATCGACCCGGTCAGTGCCGTAGCTAACGCGTTAAGTACCCCGCCTGGGGAGTACGGTCGCAAGATTGAAACTCAAAGGAATTGACGGGGGCCCGCACAAGCGGTGGAGTATGTGGTTTAATTCGATGCAACGCGAAGAACCTTACCAAGGCTTGACATGTCGTGAATCCTCTTGAAAGGGAGGAGTGCCTTCGGGAGCACGAACACAGGTGGTGCATGGCTGTCGTCAGCTCGTGTCGTGAGATGTTGGG
>CAIJEA010000297.1 GCA_903819605.1 uncultured cyanobacterium
CGCGAAGCGCCGCCCATCTTAAACGAAAAATTATATTTTAGAAATATTAGGCAATATGCCCCATCCTATTTATCTGACGAAATCCGATCTCAAGACTGCCCGCAGTTGTACTACCAAACTTTATTACAAGAAACTAGGCTATCCAACTGTCGATCGTGTTGATTCGTATACCAGAATATTAGCAGATGGGAATTTCATCATCAGCAAGATTGCTCACCTTCTCTACCCTGAAGGCGTTTACGTCTTCGCAAATCTCAACTCTGATGAAAGTATTGCCAATGCTGCCCAAGAAACGATCGCTCAATTACAAAAAGAGAATGTAGTTCTCTTTGAACCAGTTCTCTATGCTGGGCATAAACTAGCCCGTGCTGATATTCTCGTCAAACAAGGCGATCGCATTGAGATTATTGAAATCAGGTCTAAAGGGTTTGATAGTAAAGCCCATGAGGACTTAATTAAATATCGGAATCTCTCTCTCTTTCGCAATAAACGCACTGGCAAAGTTGGAGGTGAATGGAAATATATAATTGAAGATGTCGCTTATCAAGTTGGAATTTTGCAAGAAATGCTGGCTACATATCTACCCAAGTTTGACGCAAACATCTCCTCTTACTTGCTCGTCCCCGATCGCGCGAAAACCACAGCCATAGATAATCTCGCTTCCTACTTTCACATCCAACGTTTATCTACCCATCGCAATTCCTTTTCTAAATTTAACGGTATCAATATTAACTTTATAGGTGATATTGACGAACTGCAAAACGATCGCTTTCTTACCAAAGTCAGTATCGAAACGGAAGTTGCAGAATTAATCGCACCGACAATCGCATCAGCGCACAAATATATCAACTATCTAATCGAGAAATCGCCAGAAATCTTTGCGCCCATTAGCAAAGGCTGCAAAGGTTGCGAATATCGAGCTAGCGATCGCGATCCGCGTGATGGCTTCAAAGAATGTTGGGGTGACCTTGCTGAGCAAGAACATCATATACTAGACCTATATCAAATGGGTAGAATTGGCGGTAATGAAACGCCCTTAGTTAACGAACTGATTCAGCAAAAGAAAGTGAGCATGTTTGATGTTCCCCTAGAAGAACTCAATGACTACACCTATAGCCATCGTCAACTTGTCCAAATTGAGTATACGCAAAAAAACAAAGAATGGATATCAGAACATCTACCTCAAATTATTCAACAGGTTGAATATCCCATTCATTTTATTGATTTTGAAACCTCGCGTATGGCTATCCCCTATCGCTCAGGGATGCAGCCTTACGAGCAAGTAGCTTTTCAATGGAGTTGTCATACGATCGCTACACCAGAATCCACCCCTGTACAAACGGAATGGCTTAATCTAGAAAATACTTTCCCGAATTTTCAATTTGCCGAATCTTTGATGGAATGCTTAGGCGATCGCGGCACAATTTTAACATGGGCAACCCACGAAAATAGTGTCCTGCGCGATATCTACTATCAAATGCAAGCATACGACTATCAAAATCCTCAACTGCAAACATGGTTAGCAAATACTGCCAAACTTGGCAACAAAGGGAAATCACATTTAGTCGATATGAATGCCCTCACTCTCAAGCATTATTTCCATCCATTAATGAAAGGACGCACTTCTCTAAAGTGCGTTTTGCCATCGGTCTGGAAAACTAATTCCTATCTCCACGCAGTTCCCCATTTCCAAGAATACTATCGCGAAGTTGATGGTGAAATCCTTAGCCCCTACGATGTCTTGCCACAACTGCAAATAGGCGATCGCGTTCAAGTTGTCAATGAAGGAGCAGGTGCAATGCTCGCCTATCAAGACCTAATGTTTGGCGAGAATCGTGAGAATGGTGAAAATCAAGCTACGCGATCGCAATGGAAAGAATTACTCTATCAATATTGTCGCCTCGACACGATGGCAATGGTAATTATTTGGACACATTGGCAGAATTTGTGCCGTAAGCCTTAATTTATAGCAACTTCCGATCAAACGAACCGCAAGAAAAATTTTAAAAGCGTTGCATAGCAACGCTTTTAAAATTTTTCTTGGTTTGGGATTGAGCGCAAAGCGCTATAACGTTAGAAACTAAAATCTTCATCAAAATCTATAAATTCTCCCTCAAAATTAATGCTCGAAGGTTAGGAATTTCCTTGTCACGCAATGTATATAGCAAAGTAAAGTTTGCTTAGGACATAAACTCAAGAAATGAGTTGCGGCGCGAAGCG
>CAIJEA010000298.1 GCA_903819605.1 uncultured cyanobacterium
AGCTTATCTGATTGGATAAGCTCCTTCTTTGTGACAGCGATCGCCTATTCACACCTTCAACATCACAGGAGCATAGATTAGCGATCGCAGTGCAAACCTTGATAAACGCGATACTAATCCCTTAGAGAAAAAATGTTCACAGGCCAAAAGCAAGTCCTTTGTAGGTTTTAGCTAGGAGATTTGCAGTACTTCTCTAACTTTTGAAATTGAGAAGATCTCAATATGAAGATCAGTATTGCTGCTGGAAATAATAGCATCTGTGACAATAATCGCATTGTGGCGATCGCGTGCTCCATTGAGATCGTTCCCATTTTTGCCTGTTGGATCAGTACCAAAACTAAAACCACACTAAGACCACCAAGTAATTGCATAGACTTTTTACTAGGACACTCTACCCTTACGATTTGGAGAGGTTGACGGAGCCATTTCACTAGCCATTGCCCTACTTTTGTCCCTATACCTAGAAAAATGCTAGGGTAAATCAATTCGGGTAAAAAGATCGTTGTAAGTTGCCAACTAGGGACAAGTCCATTGCTATAAACAGGAAACATCGCCGCACTAAACTCTTGAAACCTTGAATAAATCAGCGCTACGGGAATTTGGAGTAGGAACTGTGGTAATCCTAATAAGTACATAGGATGAGTTAGGAGTTCGTTCCATCGTATGGCGAGAGCAACAATTGTGTAGGCGACAAGAATTGCACTGACATATAGTCCACATTGCCGAAAGAAGGATGTTAGTTTTTGTGGATAGCGAATAGCAAAGTTACTAATAGGCACAATCGCTCCTGCTAGCAGAATCAAATTAATCGCCAGTCTTGTTGGGATTTGCCCATTCATGCCTAATCCAAGCAAAATCGATGCGATCGCGACAATACCCACAGATACTAAGCGAAGTTTGCCCCGTAAGAACTGAAGGTCTCGCAGAATATAGCTAACCGTCATAATTGAGCCGACAAAGATCAAAAACCATGCCCACATCACATAGGGCATTACCAGAGGTATAGCTAGATGGTTTGTCGCTTCCACAAGTCCAAAGGCTTGGACTGACCAAACAACCGCTTCTTGAATTAACGTGGGATCGAATGGTTCGATCAGATGATCAGAAGTACTGGATATTACAAGTTTTCGGGCTGAACCCTTAGAAAAATTCCCCTTCAGTTGAAATTCCTTTGCGCTCTCTCCTGTTGATTGTTGCAACATTTCCCGCATGGCATCAGGAGTATGGAATTCTTCATACAAGCCAATTCCCATAAATAGGTTAGCTGGTTGATTTGGACTAACATCAGCACTCATGCCCAGATCTAGGGTAACGCTAATTTCGGGAGCATCTACGGTTTCTGTAGCAAAGGCGATCGCTGTTGCTGCTCCCATAGAATGTCCTCCCATCCCCAGCCGCGCACGATCGAAGAGTTCGGGATGTTGCTTCACATAGGAGAATACTAATTTCGCATCCTGAAGATTTTCTTCTGTACTAAAAGCTCTTGGATAGGATTCGCCAAATCCTCCTGAATCAAAGGTTACAGCCGCAATTTCATGACGGGCTAATTCCAAAGCAAGCGGTTCCACCATCTCTTTAGAAGAACTAACTCCATGCCAGAGAATCATCGTCGGATATGGTGCTGTTTGATTAGGTAAATAAAGTCTGCCGACAAGCACGCGATCGCGATCGTGGTGAAGATTAATGGTTTTTGTTGCGATCGCATGGGGATAAAAAGCTTGATAGAGTAGTAATCCAATACATAAGACAATCGCACCTAACCAT
>CAIJEA010000299.1 GCA_903819605.1 uncultured cyanobacterium
CCCGATCGCCCGAAAGCCAATCTTCTCAAACCAAGGAATCGTCCAGCCAAAGCGCATTTTCGTGAGAAAATACTTCTCAAATCCAGCCTTCATCCAAGACACCCAGATTCCGTGATAGATTAAGGCTCGTTTGCGATCGCCTGACGCACTTGGTAAAAGCGGATCGGCGAGAAATAATGCACCCGTATTACCAAAATCCGCAAAGCAAATCGCTTGCAAGGTCGGTCTGAATTGATGACCAGAACAAACACCTAACTCTAAGGCAATATTTTGGGCAACTGCTAAAGCCATTTCTTCCGACATCAGCCCCACTTTGGGCGCGCCTGTGGGAATCGGAGTTTGTTCCACAGCCTTCAGTTGCGTGACCACACCGACAGAATAAATTGATGGAAACTCTGGATGACGATAGGTAGGTAAAACAGGAACAAATCCCTTAGCATCAGTTAGTCCGACCGCTTCACGTAGGAATTTTGGTCCCCGAAAAGGAGGTAATACCATCGTAAATTTAGAGGGGATCGCGCGACCATCGACTAAATGCACAGCATCAGACTCAAAATGGGAAATCGCCGTGTTTTCCATCAGTTCGATTTCCCGATCCGCCATAAATTTACGCATCAGCCAACGAGAACTTGCCATACCGCCAATGCCCAAATGTCCTGCATAGGGTTCTGAAGTAATGAAGGTGATCGGAACCTGCGATCGCAGTCCTCTTCTCTTCAATTCATCATGAATTAGGAATGCAAACTCATAGGCGGGACCAAAACAACTTGCCCCTGGCGATGCGCCTACCACGATTGGACCTGGATTAGCTAGGAATTTTTGCCATGCTTCACCAGCCAGTAATGCATGGTGCGGATTACAAATCGATTGCGTATAGCCACCTTCGGGACCTAAGCCCTTCAAAGCATCCATTGCGAGTTCAGGTCCTGTGGCTATCACCGCATAGTCATAGTCTAAGCTACGATCGTTGCCCATCTTGATCTCCCGCGACTTTGGATCGATCGCTGTAACCGCCTCATGAATAAACTCAATATTATGTTTAGCAACTGTTTTTGCTAAATCCAATTGAATGCTATCAAGAGATTTTAATCCCAACGCTACCCAAGGCAGAGAAGGAACAAAGGTGAAATTCGGTTGATTGGAAATAAGCGTAATCTTGTGTTCATGAGGTAATACATGCCTTAACTCGTAGGCGGCAGGTAATCCGCCCAATCCAGCACCAATGACAACTACACGAGCCATAATCGCGACTCCTAAAAATTAATTTTTGGGTAAATTTTTGGTAAATTTTGAATATTAAGTAATGTTCTTAATGTGAGAGTTATGCTTCGCACCATCCGCACACTTTCACTCTCTCACTCCTAGCTTTTGCAGTACCACAATCAACGGACACCATTTGGTAAAAGCAGATTGCAGTAAGTTCAGACCGACAAATGCGGTTAAAAATAGCCAGCTAGCATTAATCAGCGATAGAGACAAGCTGAGCAAAACCATACCGCCTGCGACTAAGCGCACCCACTGCGATTGATTCCAAGATTGGTTACTAC
>CAIJEA010000300.1 GCA_903819605.1 uncultured cyanobacterium
GCATAGCCGCCTGTGACTAGATAGACAGCATCAGCGATCGCCCCAATTTTGCGACTGAGACCACCAAGGCGATCGCGAAACTTTCTTCCTAATTCATAGGCAGGTACAATTCCCCAACCGACCTCTTCTGAGACAAAAGTAATATCAACTACACAACCCTGAATCGCTTGTAAAAGTTCATTCTCAATTTTTGTCCAAGCTTCCTCATCCTCTTCCAAAAGATTGGCTAGCCAAGTTCCCAACGAATCTACCAGAATATAAGCAGAATGATCCTTAATATCTAAAATACTTTGAACTAATTCGATAGGAACTTCCAAAGTATGCCAACTGTCAGGACGGCGATCGCTATGTTTTTGCAATCTTGCTTCCCATTCCGCATCATCAGGATAACGAGTCGCCGTAGCGATATAGATTACAAGTTTTTGCGATCGCATAGCTAGATGCTCAGCCCATTCGCTTTTGCCTGAACGAGTTGCACCCGTTACTAAACTAATCATAATTGCTACCAACGATTGCCCCTTGTTATACTATTACAGTATCGCTCATCGAAGGAATCCATCATGACTCAAGCGATCGTTACTATCACTGAAACCGTAAATAATCCTATTAGCTCTGAAGCGCCGATCTCCAAACCAGAAGAACAGCTTTTGTGGACTAGTGCTGACCTCGAACTGATGCCAGACAACGGCAACCGTTATGAAATTATTAATGGAGAACTTTACGTGACCAGAGCGCCTCATAATAAGCATCAAGATACCTGTGGCAATTTTCATTATGAGCTTAAATCTTGGTCAAAAGTATCGGGGTTAGGATATGCGGTAATTGGCGCAGGATTAATCTTTGGTGACAATGATGATGTCATTCCCGATGTGATCTGGATGAGTAAGGAGAAATATGCAGCTTTAATCGATGATACGGGGCATTTTCGTGGTGCACCTGAGCTAGTGATCGAGGTGTTATCGTCGGGAACTGATAATGAAAAGCGCGATCGCCAAGTTAAGTTAAAACTCTATTCAAATCATGGCGTATTAGAATATTGGATTGCTGATTGGCGAACCAAGCAAATAGAAATCTATCGTCGCGAAAATGGCATTCTTAAACTAGCCATGACTCTATTTAGTAGCGATACTTTAACCTCACCTTTATTACCAGAGTTTTCCTGTTTGATATCACAGCTTTTTGAATAAGATCGCGATAAACTCAGTAAAACTATACTTGTATCTGACCGTTCGTACCTATGGAAAAAGTTTTTTTCAGCATTGTCGCGATCGCTATCGGTTGTTTTAGTTCTAACTTTGTGGCGATCGGTGAAGCTCAGGCGATCGAAGAAGGGCTTTATTGGGGTGGTGGTTCGCGCTATATCCGCATAGCCAAGCAAGCAACCTCGATGGGAAATTCAGATAGCGATCGCGTTTGTTACCAAGGTTTTTCACCTAACGGCTCAGTAATTACCTCTCTAAAGTTAGAGATTCCTCGTTATCAGACAGGTATCAACTATGAGGTTTATCGGTTACAAGCGCCCAAAACAAGTAATCTGGCTAATCTCGCTATTCAGCAAAATGCCTCCAGTCCAGACCAAATTGCTTTTGGTAAGTTAGAAGGGCGCTTTGTCACAGATAGCTCATTGTACAAGCGCGATGGATATTCCGCGTCAGATGGAACGCCAGAATTGCAAGAATGCCTCGACTCCACCAAGCCATACTTCAAACAAATCCTATCAGGACGCGATCGGCGCTAAATCATCATGGTTACTCAACTTGCCAAGAAAACTTACACAGTTGACGAATATTTAGAACTAGAAATAGCGTCAGACATTCGTAACGAATACCGTAATGGAGAAATTATTCCAATGACTGGTGGAACACCCAATCATACAGAAATCGCCGTAAATTTATTGTCAATCATCAAAATCCCCCTACGCGGTAAACCTTTTCGGTTATTTTCTGCCGATCAGAGACTTTGGATTCCTGATGTCCAAATACATACCTATCCCGATGTCATGGTTGCGCCTAAACCTTTGGAAATGCAAGATGGTCGTAAAGATACGATTACTAATCCTTGCTTCATTGCCGAAGTGTTATCTAAATCTACCCAAAACTACGATCGCAGTGAAAAATTTGCTGCTTACCGAACTATTAATACTTTTCAGGAATATTTATTAATCGATCAGTACCGCGTTCATGTAGAGCACCACGTGAAAACTGCGGTCAATCAATGGCTATTTTCTGAATATGATGAACCGTCAGTGACGATTTCTCTAAGGTTTGCGGATGTGCAAATTCAAATAGCCGATCTTTACGACAATATTGATTTTACTTGAATAAATTTTGAAAGTGTTGCTTTGCAACACTTTCAAAATTTATTGGATTAGTTTTGAGCGCAAATCGTTGTAAATAGTTAAATTTTATAGCCCACCTTATCTCTGTCTATAAGCACTAGCTTTACAGTGCTATGATCTCATGATGCTAGGAGTGTCTGTGAAAACCAGACTGAGAGCAAATCCTTAGAACCTGAACCGATTGACATCGGCGTAGGAAAGCAAATTATTTGAGGAAATTTACATGACAGTTGGACTAAAGCTTAACTCTGCACCCACAAGGCGCGGAGAATATCGCGGTACGCAAATGCATTGCGCTCGTCAAGGCATCATCACTGAAGAGATGCAGTATGTGGCATGGCGTGAAAATCTACCCGTGGAATTGGTGCGTGCTGAAGTCGCTCGTGGTCGGGCAATCATTCCCGCCAACAAGAATCACACTAACCTTGAGCCAATGGGCATTGGCATCGCCTTCCGATGTAAGGTAAATGCGAATATTGGCGCATCACCGAATTCTTCTAATATTGAAGAAGAAGTTGAGAAGTTGCATCTATCGGTCAAATATGGTGCAGACACAGTCATGGACTTGTCTACAGGCGGCGGTGATTTGGATGTGATTCGGACTGCGATCATTAAGGCTTCGCCTGTTCCCATCGGTACAGTTCCCATTTACCAAGCTCTCGAAAGCGTGCATGGCAGAATGGAGAATCTTACTCCCGATGATTTTCTACATATCATTGAAAAGCATGCAGAGCAGGGCGTTGATTATCACACTATTCACGCAGGCATCTTGATCGAGCATCTTCCTCTTGTCAAGAATCGTCTCACGGGGATTGTTTCTCGTGGTGGCGGTATTCTGGCTCGATGGATGTTGCATCATCACAAGCAAAATCCTCTCTATACCCACTTCAACGACATCATCGAAATCTTTAAGAAGCATGATGTTTCCTTCAGCTTAGGCGATTCACTTCGCCCAGGTTGCTTACATGATGCCTCCGATGCTGCTCAGCTTGCAGAGTTAAAAACACTCGGACAACTTACCCGCCGTGCTTGGGAACATGATATTCAAGTCATGGTCGAAGGTCCTGGACATGTGCCAATGGATCAGATCGAGTTCAACGTGCGTAAGCAAATGGAAGAGTGCTCCGAAGCTCCTTTCTATGTGCTTGGTCCCTTGGTGACAGACATTGCCCC
>CAIJEA010000301.1 GCA_903819605.1 uncultured cyanobacterium
AGTTTATCGAACATTAGCACCTTCAATTCCTATATACGCCAGATATGAGGGCAGAGAAACTCATCAAGCAGATTTTCTCAAGTTTAGCCAAAGCATCATTAATTCGGGATATTTTGACAATGTGAAATACGATCACTTTGTCCATAAAGTTAATTTTAGCCTTGACGATTATCTATTGCTTCTAAGTACCTTGTCACCTTACATTGCTCTAACTGAAGAGCAGCGAATTAATCTATTTGTGAAATTACAAGAAGTGTTATATCAACATCGAGGCGATCGCCTAACGCTCTCTTACATTTCTGCTTTTCATGTTGCCAGCAAAATATAGTCCGAACAATTCATGCCCCAGTTATCAAAATTACGCATTGCCTTACTAACTTATTCCACTAAGCCAAGAGGAAGCGTCATCCATACTTTAGAGTTGGCAGATGCCTTGCAGTCGCTAGATCATGAGGTTTGTATTTTTGCATTGGATAAGGATGGATTAGGATTCGATCGCCATTTATCCTGTGACTTTCAGCCAGTTCCTGCTCAGGCTGCTCCCAGTAATATCAATCTTTTAATTCAGCAACGAATTCAGGAATTTGTTGATTATCTGAGTAGTTCACAGCTTAATTATGATATTTACCATGCTCAAGACTGCATTGGGGCAAATGCTTTAGCAATCTTGCGATCGCGAGGACTTATCCCCCATTTTATCCGCACCGTTCACCATATCGAAGATTACAATAGTCCTTATTTACAGGCTTGTCAGGATCGCTCGATTCGCGAAGCAGAGCTTTGTCTTTGTGTTAGCGATAGTTGGCAAAAGCAGCTTTATGAGCATTATCAAATCCACGCACCCAGAGTAATTAATGGTGTAAACCTGCAAAAATTTTCTTGCGATCGCAATGGAATGGAACCACAAATCAAACAAAAATTTAATTTAACGGGTTCGCCAATTTATCTAACGGTCGGGGGCATTGAACCACGCAAAAATTCGATTAAGTTGATTCAAGCTTTTGCTCAAGTCTTAGTCGATTTCCCTAATGCTCAGTTGGTCATCGCAGGTGGGGCAACATTATTTGACTATCAAGCCTATCGTGATGAATTTTTTGACACCGTAAAGGAATTAAATAAGGAATTAAATATTGCAAAATCGCTTGTGATTACAGGTGTTCTCACTGATGCAGAATTACCTGTACTTTATCGCTGTGCTGATGCCTTTGTATTTCCATCTGCCAAAGAGGGTTGGGGTTTAGCGATCATGGAAGCGATCGCTTCAGGGTTACCAGCGATCACTTCTGACAGTCTTCCTTTTACAGAGTTTCTATCCGAACAACAAGCTTTACTCGTTAATCCTGATGACATTCAGGCGATCGCAAAAGCTATGTGCCTAGTTACTCAAACCGATCTCAGTCATTCTCTGGTAGAAGCTAGCCAATCAGTTTTGTCAATATACACATGGACAAACTCTGCTCAGATGCATATAGTGCAATATCAAAAAATGGCAAAATTGTCTTACAGCGCTTTGCGCTCAAACCCAAACCAAGAAAAATTTTGAAAGCGCTGCAAATCAGCGCTTTCAAAATTTTTCTTTTGGTTCGTTTGATCGGCAATTTCTGTAAATGGTGCGTGCTTTCCCCTGAAGTGAAAACCAAATATTTGTTACAAGTGTTGCTTTGCGGCACTTATAACAGAAATATCATGGTCTAGATCGATCGAAAACACTGCAATTCTTAAGGAGATTTTATGCCTGAAGTCCGCTTTCAAATCACTTGGCCAGATAACTCTCAGGCTTCTTGTTACTCACCATCTTTGATTGTCAAAGAATATTTCACTCCCGACACTGAGTATGACCTAGTTGATTTTGTCGAGCGATCGCGCACAGCTTTAAATATTGCTAGCGATCGGGTAAAAGCAAAATATGGATTTCCCTGCGGATTGGCTCTGGGACAGCTACAAGAGATTGAGTCTAGGGCTGCGGAGTTTGCTCAACTGGACAAGCCCAAGGTGAAATTTATTAAATTTAATAATTAGGTTGCATTATTCTCACAGTCTGATAAGATATAATTCCTAATAAATTTGGAGAGATGGCTGAGTGGACGAAAGCGGCAGATTGCTAATCTGTTGTACGGCAGGTAACTCCGTACCGAGGGTTCAAATCCCTCTCTCTCCGTTCACAAGCCTGTTATAGAGCGATATGGGTACTAAAGTCTCAGATAATGCGACAGGCGAAGCGCCCGAAGTCGATCCTAGTAAATTCACTGCCTCAGATGTAGCTGCAATTGCGGATCGACTAGAGCGTGACGACTATGCTAATGCTTTTGAGGGATTGAACGACTGGCATATATTGCGATCGCTTGCTTTTAAGGGTTCAGATTTGGCGGAACCATATCGCCATTTACTAGACTTAGAAGCATTTGATGAATGCTAAATAAGAATAAAAAAGGTGCGTGAAACGCACCTTTTTTATTCTTATTTATGGCTGAGGGCTAGGGCTAGCCTTAGGCGGCAAAGCATTTGTAAATTTTTCGGTAGCGTTTTTGCTCTCGTATATACAGTCAACATTGGGGGCTTTATCCAGATCGCCTGTAAAACCAAAGGTGTTCATTCTGTCTTTACACTGGCGAATGTCAGCTTCTTTAATCACATTCTTTTGCAAGAGTAAATTCCAGTTATTGGGCAGAACCACACAACCAGGGATAGGTTCGGCTTGACTAATAAATACATTAAAAGGATTGAGCGTGACATAAACACGGCTGCTCATGACCATCGCCGATGCACCATAGTTGTTGCAAAAATCGCGGCTAGGCGCAAGATTATCCAAACGAATAGCATCAACGGTACGCGGCGTAGGATTGAGCGTAGAGAGCGCGATACCAACACCAATACCGACAGCAAAAATCGCGCCTGCGATTGCCAGTTTGGTTGTTGTGCCATTGTCTCTTGGCTCAGTAGGCGGTGTATTCAGAGTTGAAGAATATCTACGTCGTGCCATAGATGTGAATTAAGATTATTTACTAGGTTAACCGAAAGTTCTTAATTTTTGAGTGATTTGCTTAGCAAACCTCTCAAAAGTTAGATCATTGCCACACCAGCGCGATCCAAAATTTCTGGAATCAGATGTTCAGCTTTGATTGCCATGATATGTACACCTTGGCAAATTTGTCGCGCAGTTTTGATTTGTTCCGCCGCGATCGCCATGCCTTCCTGTAGAGGTGATTTGGCTTTGGCTAGGCGATCGATGATATGGTCGGGGATTTGCACCCCAGGCACAAATTTATTCAGAAACAGCGCATTTTTGGCGGATTTAATTAAAAATATTCCCGCCA
>CAIJEA010000302.1 GCA_903819605.1 uncultured cyanobacterium
CATGCTTGCCAATGCTCTCGAAAATATCGCCAGATCCCTATGTCGGTTTCTATTCCTCGATACTCAGCCACGATTTCCATTGTTATCACTTCGCTGTCACTTAAAGCTGGCTCAAATCCTTTCGCTCTGACTCGTTGGGTTGCTGTTATTTCTTTGATCAGTTCATCGACTTTGCAAAAGATAGCAATGATAAAATATTCCATAGAAAACATGATGCTCACTGCTAATGGCGTTAGTCCTATTTTCTAACACTTTCGGCTGTGAGTTTTTTTTGCGGTTTCTTAGTTGCACATCACGTTACACCAACAATTTCTCTAGTGTCACGGTCAATAGCTAACCAAACCCAAACCTTATATTTTTTGTTACCAACAAAGGACCAAAGTTCATCACATTCAAGCGTGAGTCGTACTTTTTTTAGGAATTACTTGTACTTGCTACTCAATAGTACGAGATTTACTGTTTACGTAACTTTGTACCCATTGCAATGAAACACCAGCAACACGAGCGATCGCTCTTAGGGACATACGTTCTAGCAGCAGCTTATCGACTAGTTGTTTTGTTGATACAGGTATTGGCTGATTTCGAGGATTACTTACAAATTGACGATGACAATCCTTACATTTGTGATTTTGTTTACCATGACGGGTTGTGCCATTTTTGATAATCCTCTTAGACTTGCAGTAAGGGCATTCTTGTTCCATAAATTTTTCGCTTGTTCTATTGCTTTCTTTCTTATACCATTTCCTCTTGATCGCTACCCGAAAATGAAACCACCCTGCTTCTGCTTAACCCGAACTCACGTTAACAAGTGTCTGCTAATTCTCGAACAAAAAACAAGCATCTGCACATGTCATCGGCACAGACGTATAACGACTCATACCTAAACATTACTCGACTCCTCTTGCAGATTGAATGAGATCGCTCCCATTATTTTTTGCTATCTTAGAATCTATCTTTGCTAAGAGAGGTTTCTATTTGGGATACTACAGTAGAAGATGATGTAAAAGCCTTATAGAATATTTTAGATTTTTTCCTTTGCGACTTTAGTAATGCGATTGCTTTGCAAAATATTATTGATTTGATTGAGAACTTCAAAATCTTCTTCAGGTAGGTTGAAGCCAGAATTAAACTGCGAATCTTTTTCTAAAAAGCTAAAGGCTCGTCGAAAATCAGTAGGGGTTGCCGCGATCGCATTGTCAAAGTGGCAAGGAACAATCCGCACAAAATTCCAACTAGCAACTTTATCCGCCCATGCAATTACCATTTGCGGATCGCGATTGAGAATTAGAGTCTGGAGAATTGGCGCAACGAAAATACGTCCATTGCCGCGTAGCGCTTCAAAGGACTGAACCCAGTTATATTTCCAGCGAAAAGGGTATAGACCGAACAAGGCTTTGCGCGATCGCTCTGGTGCTTTAGTAATATCCAATAAAGCTTGAAAAAAGGAAACAGTTTCCAAAACTTGGGGACGGAAATAGAATAAAAATAGAGCCGTTCTTTGCCAACCACGAATCCGATTTACTTCTGTATCGACAATTGCTTCATCCGCACCATCTCTAGCATGGAATAGTAATGGATAGGGATCGATTTGTAATATTTCTGGCGGCTTTTCGGGAACAGAAACAATTGTGTCGGTAACTAAAAGAGTCTGCGATCGCTTATCAAATATTGCTACCTCCGCAAATTTTCCTAAGCCCAGTTCAATCGAACCTAGAACCGCATAGTCAAACTGATCGGCAAAGGGAACCTTCGAGCTATCCTCAGGTAAAAACGATGTGCGTCCCCAAGGCATTCCTAACCAACTGAGCGGCAAATTGAATGGGAAGCTCCATTGGTGCGGCGAGACATAAACGTGAGCCTTGGGAAACTGCCGTGCAAAGGGACCAACAAACACCTTATGCTCAATTCCTGATACCGTGGGCAAAATGATGTATTTGACCTCACCATGCTCGGCGACTAATTCATTAACGAGACGGATACATTCGGGAGTCGGAGCAACGGGGGCATACACTAGCAGTCCACCAGCCGACAACTTCACTACCGTCATTCTGATCGGTACAACTACATAAAAAATCCCCTGAATCTGCTCAAAAGTCCAGATTGCATCCTTGACAATTTCTTTGCGAATAGTGCGTCTCTGACCATAGGGATAAAGCGGCACGACCTGCCAAAATTTCCACGACCAGTCCTTTGGGCTGATTGGCTCGTACTCAGACTTGTGATGTGTTGCTTGGGCAGTCATTAACCTCGCTCTCAGTACGCATACTATTTACAGTGCAAATATCATAATGCGATCGCTATCACCAATCAAACTTTCATTAAATATTCACATGTTTTGCGTGAGCAGTAATTACTTCGGTTTAATAAAACTAAAAGAAGCTGATTTGCCCGCAAAGCGGGCAAATCAGCTTCTTTTGTTTTTTAGTTGTCACAACAGGAATGGTAGGACTCGAACCTACACAGATCGATTTAGAAGATCGATGCCCTTCCATTAGGCGACATTCCCAAATAAAAATAGAGAGTGGGCAAAGCCCACTCTCTATTTTAGGACTTACGCAAAATAACGAGATGTAGGGGCAATTCATGAATTGCCCCTACGGTAAAATGAGGTTTTTAGGGTGTTTTTGCGTAAGTCCTATATCTTTAAAGCAAGCGCTTTGCTTCGCATAGCAGCCCTGTTTCAGGATGAACGTAAAATTCGTCATACCTTCTACCAAAACAGCCATCACCAAGGTAGCGAGGTTGATATGGTTTTCGGCAGGGCTTGCCATCGACGATTTCGACATGGCGTTCCACATACTGCCAGAGATGCGTAACCACATGCTGTCCAGTCACGGTTCTTTGGTCGAGGCGATCGCATAACTTGCTATACACCAAATCCCAAGGTTGACCCACATGCGATCGCAAAAATCGCCGTAATGGAGCCAGATGATCGGAAAAATATTTGGTTTTCTGTCTCACTTTGATTAAGTAGGGACTAAGTAAACCATCTTCGCTAGCTTCAAGGGTTAAGCGATCGAGTTTCTTTCGCACACCTTTTAATCTGCGAGAACTTTGTCTCATGCCACCACGCGGACGTTCGATCGTAATTTCATCTAAACGATGTTCGCTCATAATCTCAAATATCTAATAACGGAATTCTGAATGCTGATGATGCGGTAAAAAAATTTCAAGAAATCTGGCGAGTAAAAATGCAACATGATGGTTCTCCTGAGTTAATGAGTGATGGATATGTCAGTACATCCATCAAAGCTCTGATGCTGATGACGGGAATTGAACCCGTAACCCCCTGTTTAAAAGACAGACGCTCTGCCAATTGAGCTACATCAGCAAAATTGATTGATTTACAGCGCTTTGCGCTCAAACCTAGAAAATTTTTAAAAGTGTTGCTAAGCAACACTTTTAAAAATTTTTAGCGGATCGTTTGATCGGTAATTGCTATAGCAATTGGTTGCAGAGGCAGGAGTTGAACCTGCCGATTTTGAGGTTATGAGTCTCAAGAGCCTCCCTTGCTCCATCCCTGCATAGCTTTTCCAATTCAGGGAAAAATTGCTTTGCAATTTTTCCCTGAATTGCTCTCAGCGCTAAGCGCTGTATCCAAGTGATAGGGATTGAACCTATGACCTTCTGCTCCCAAAGCAGCCGCGCTACCTCTGCGCCACACTCGGTTATAAAAGTTTGGAATTTGCCTTAGGCAAATTCCAAACTTCCAGAAAATACCAACTGCTTTGGTAGGGATTGAACCTACGACCTCTCGCTTAACAGGCGATCGCTACTACCACTGAGCTACAAAGCAACAAGCCCCTTAGGTCAGAATTGAACTGACGACCTCCTGCTCTTCAGACAGGCGCTACTACCATCTGAGCTACTAAGAGTAATGTTTTAACAGTTTTGAACTTGTGATGATTATTTAGTTGTCAAGGTTCGGAGGCTTTTGCGGTTGCCTTGTAGTATATTTGTAGTATAAATACTACATAGCTGTCAAGCTGTTTCTCAAAATAATTCTGATTCTCTTTGAAAAGCTCTTACAGTAATTCTCAACCATAGGAAAATTTTTAAAAGCGTTGCTTAGCAACGCTTTTAAAAATTTCTTGATTTGGGTTTTAGCGCAAAGCACCATAAAAGCAAGGAATTCAGTATCTTTCCACATGTCAATTTGCGAATGTTAAAGCGGACTCGCTGATCTTCCAGAGCTTGTACAAATAGAACTCAACGCGATCGCCTAAAGCAGTCACCAGCGTTCCTTCCTCAGCACAAAGATCGCTAGAAATCCAAGTGCCGCTAAAGCAAACCTCAACATAGCGATCGTCAACTCTATCCACACTAAGCTTATTAGAGAGGCGATCGGACATGACGGACTTGAGTAACAACAAATCCACAACATCCGCAGTTAATAGAAATGCTGCTCGACTGGATTCGATATGGATGGACAAGCCAGAACGCAAGCTGAGCAACATCCGATTGGTGACGAACTCCTCTAAGGAGATATCTAATCTCTCTAAGTGCAATCCAGCTTCAGTGTAAGTGAGTTTCAACATTGGGATTGATTCTCCAGAATATACCACTCTAAATAGGGGGCGATTTTCAAGCGGCTCTAGAGCCGCTTGAAAATCGCGATATGGATCGCTATCCACTGTTTATTTCTTGTTGCGATCGCCAGAATTGTTCCGCAAAGGCAACGGTAGGATGCATCGGGGCTTTGGGTTTAGTCCGCAAAGTCATATTGGCTTCGTGAGGCGTGCGATTTCCCTTACGGTTATTGCATGGTTCACAGGCAATGACGACATTTTCCCAAGTGTTCAATCCACCCTTAGCGCGGGGAATGACGTGATCGATCGTCAGTTTTTTGGTGCTACCGCAATATTGGCAAGTGTGATTGTCACGACGCAAAATTTCTCTACGGGCAACGGGGGGAACGCGCCAAAATCGCTCTGATTTAGTCAGCGTCAGACGGATATGTTCTGGCACTTGCAGGACGAGTTTTGGAGAAACAACTTGCCAAGTTTGTTGGCTCATTAGTTCCAAGGGTTCGGCGCGACCTGTAACTAGCAAAGCGATCGCCCGTTTGATATTGATACGGCTCACTGGCAAATAGTTTTGCGAAAACACGACTACCGATTGCCTCAATATTTCTGGTTCATATTGGTTGATAGATTGCACTGGCTTCTCCTCACGATATAGCTGGTTTTATTTTGCCTACAGCAAAATGAAATCTCAAAACTCTTACTAAGATTGATTTTTGGTTTTCAAATGAGTATGTACTCATTTGAAAACCGTTATAAAAAATGCCCCCGCTTTCTTAGGTGTGAAAGCGGGGGCGAAAGACTTGATTGTCTAATCGTTATGTGGGTACGGCGATCAGCCGATACCTCCCGCTTGGGTGTGTCTCTGGATTAATTACACTAATAAATCTGCTAACGCTGGTGAGAGCATCTCTCCGTGAGCTTTGTTTGGTTGAATGTTCGGGAGATTCTAAGTTCCCGCGATCGCCAGAAATATCACTATAAACATCACCACAAATCCCAATTGAATTTCTGCCCAAAATAGTCATCGCAAAGCCAGATATTGCCAAGAAATTGGCTCGCTGCCAAACTTGGGGATACCCGATCTGATGCTGACCGATGGACAAATAGGATTTCATGGGAATGTACTTGGAATTTTTAAAATAATCATACTACACTTGTAGTATAAACATAGATATCTAAGTTTGTAAACTAACTAGGAGAAATATTTATGCAGACACTACATCAAATGCCTGCGACCACTGAGATGGAAGTTACCAGCATTCGTCTAGAGCGTGAGTTGAAGGAAAAGCTCAAGGAACTTGCTGGGGGACAAGGCTATCAGGCTCTAATCCGAGGTGTTTTGTGGGATTACATTGATCGGAGACAAACATCTCCGACACAAAAACGGATCTCACCAGAACAAATTCGAGCCAGTGTCACAGCAACTGCTCAGAGAAATGAGTCTTGCGCCCTTACTGGTAAATCAATCCGATCGCAAGAATCCATGTTTTTGGGCTTGACCACTAATGGTGACTGGGTTCCCCTAAGTGTGGGTAGTTTTTGAAAAACAATAGAAATTTCACAAAAATGACTTGAAACGCTTATTTCAAAGTAGGGTCATTTCATGAAATGACCCTACTTTTCGCTCTTTTGCGTAAGGGACGATCTGTAAAATAAAGAACCAGTTTTTTTGTGCCGCGTCGGTTCTTGAAACCTTTATTTCTCGTTCGATATTATCAATAAGCTTAAATCATTGATAATATGTATCTTTTTTGGAAAGCTTGTACAGCAAGGGTTTTAGGACTTGTGTGTACACGGTAGCCGACAAGAGAGGAGATAGGGGTGAGGGCTTTACAGATTTCCATGTAACATCAGTTACAACTAAATTTTAAGGGTTTGGTCAATTTATTTTGCCCAAACCCTTAAAGTTGTGCCCCGCAGAGGCACAACTTTAAGGGTTTGGATGTGTAATTAATTATGTATATCTACTTACAACCAATCTCCAACTAGAACAAATGGAGCCCAGTAAAAAGGGTGAGTAAACTCAGGATTTTTAAGAAGACTGATCTGAGCCTTGCGTAAGGCATCAGCTTTGGTTGTGCCAATAACGGCTAATTCCTGATAAAAGTTAGTCATTAATGTTGCTGTAGCACGATCTTCCACCGACCATAAACTAGCGATCGTGCTTCGCGCACCCGATCGCACAGCTATTCCTGCTAAACCTAAGACTGCACGATTATCACCTTTGGCAGTCTTACAGGCACTAAGTACCAATAACTCAATCGGGATTTTACTATATTGTTCTCTAGTTTGTAATATTTCTCCTAATTGCTTGACTCCAAGACGGCTATTCCAAGTCAAAATAAAGGTTTTTTCAATATCTGAACTGAATTCACCATGGGTAGCTAAATGAACTACTCTAAAGGCAGTTGTACTAATTTGTTGTTGAATTGATTCACTAATAAAGGTTTCATTTAATAATGGTGTTTGTGTTGGTACAATTGCAGCAATTTGCTGAATCTCTCTTTCGACATTAGGTAATGCATTAAAATCCTGCGTTTCCTTGCTTATGCCACCGATAAATACTTCTAGTTGTTGATGTTTGAGTGGTTTTGGATCGAGGAGTTGTAATCCAGGCGTGATTGCAAGATTATATTTTTCCATCAAGTACTTTTGACCATCATAGAGAACTGCCATCGGCAAGTTTCTAAGAGAACCATCAAGAACAAATGCTAAAGTTTTAATTTTATTAGCAACCAGTGCAGATTCTATCTCTTTACTAATTAATATATCGTAGATTTTTTTTGATACTTCTTGAATATTTTCCTCAAGGGATGTTCGACGTAGCGATCGCCGCAGTTCGCTCAAAAGAATTTCTAATTTGTCCTGAGAAATTTTGGTCGTATTATGGATTAGAGATCGATTGGGTAGCGAGATAATAACTTCTAGACTTTTAGGTAAGATGATTGGGTAGATGATCGCGGCATGTGGATCGATCTCATCTACCTGTGTAGCCCGACCTACAAGACAAGCTTCTTTAAAGAAGTCATCTAGCTCTGCTAGCTGGAGGGATTCAATTACTTTACGGGCAGCTTTGAGATTCTCTTGACTTACTGGTCTATCATTCTCAGAAGTCAGGAGTAGACCTACAAGTTGACGGTAAACAGGTTCGACACTATCGCGGAAGGAAAACTGAATGTCCATATTACTGGATACGAGATCGCCACGGATGGAATCAAGTGTATTGACTGCTTCGCTATAGGCTACGATCGCCCTATGATTTTCGCCTTGAGCTTTGAGTAATCGTCCGAGTTGCCACTGCCAACGATAGGCGATATCTGAAGCATTATTGTTTTGGGCAAGAATAAGCGCTGTTTCGGTTAGACTTTGTGATTCTGAAAGCTGTTGAATCTGTTCATAGAGCTCTCCCAGATAGCCGATCGCATAGGACTCGGCTCTAGGATCTCCCATAGCTTTTGCTTGTTGAACTGCAATGGCGAGGAGTTGGGCGGAGGTTTTGCGATCGCCTGATGTTGGATTAAGCTTCATAAGGCTTTGCACAAAGTTTATCTTTGCGTAAACCGAAGCTCGGCTGGGTGGAAGGTTTGATAGTTGATTTTGAATATCTGTTACTAGTTGTTGCGCTGATTCAGTCTGTTTTAATTCAACTTGAAGGTGCAGTTGGTTGAGCTGTGCTTGGACTTTTTGGATTGGAGTAGTGGCGATGCTTGCTGCTTGCTGATAGTAGTTGATCGCCTCGGTAGGTTGTTGTGAACTATTGGTTATATTCCCCAAACTCAGAAAAACATCAGCAACGATCCAAGTTGCGTTCAGTTTTGTAGCGATCGCTAGACTTTCTTGCAATACAATTTTGGCACTTTTGAGATCGCCACTTAGTTGTAAGGCATCACCAAAATTAAGCAGACCAGAAGCTTTGAGGAGAGAGTCAGGGCGATCTTTAAGTTCTATTTGTACCTGCTTAAGGGTATCTTGCGCTTTGGTATATAAACCTAAAGACCTCAAGGCTTGACTCTGGTTAATCCTGCCGCGAATACTTCCATCTTGGTCGCCGATCTGTTCATAGTTTGCCGTTGCCTTCTGCCAAGTAGCCAGTGCCGCTTGGGCTTTTCCCTGTGCTAGTTGAATACTTCCTTGAATGTTTTGAGCCTGCGCTAGTAATTTTGTCTGTTGGGGTTCGGATTGTATGATTTCTATGCTGAAGGCGATCGCTTGCTCTGCATCTCCCCATTGACCGAGTTGCTGATGTGCTAGGGCTAAATTTTGTAGGATAACAGCGCGATTAAGGCGATCGCCTTGTTTAGCAAATATATTCGCAGTTTGCCGCCAAACTGCGATCGCTTTAGCATATTGACCTGATTGGTAATACTGTTTACCTGCCTGAACGAGATCTGTAGGACTATTACTTAACGATTGAGTAGGAACTATATCAGTTGAGGATTTTGAGGAGTTATTCGCAATGCTAGGTTGAGTATTCCATCCTAAAAGTAGTGCGAGTATAGATGCAAAAGTTCCAATACTGGCATAACGCAGGAATTTCCTGTTTTTGGGTTTTAGATTCAAGATATATTCCCAAAAGAACATTAATTTTCCTGTACACAACTTGAGTTAATTTTAGTTCATTCCTATTTTTGTGAACAAGAAAGCTCAGGTATAGCGGGGCTGAGAGGGTTAGAAGTAGATATCAATCTTAGGCTGCCATTACTATTGCGGGCGATTAAATTCGCTTCAACAATAGATTTTGGAGATTCTTTCGGGATATCTTGTTTTTGTTCCATTTTCTGTTCTATTACCGAAATTTGATTTTTATTGCTTGGTACAAGTTCAGCTAGCTCCACAAGAGATTGAGTACTAAAAAGCTCATCACTTGGATTCTTCGGCAACCCACCTTTTCCAGAAATCGTAAATCGATTTTCGCGATTAGATAGTTTGCCACCAACAGCACAGCTCTGACTAACTTGTTTGGATGGATCGATAAGATTGATGGGTAATGTGGTCAGTCCTCTACTGGGATCGATTTCAAGAGAGGTTACTTTCACATTTCCCTGCAATCCAAACTGGGAACTTGCGGTAATATCGCTCAAGGATGTCAGTTTAGGACGATACTCTAACCCATAAATACCGTTAGTTGTGATGTTGATATTGCCACCATTGCCAGTAAAAGCATTAGCAAAGATATCGCTGTTTTCACTTTGTACCCCAACGATAAAACCTGCGTTAATGTTGATATTGCCACCATTGCCACCTGCACCTGCTGTGCCTGCGGTAGTAGTAATATCACTGGCGTAGCGCAGCAGTAATATAGAAGGGA
>CAIJEA010000303.1 GCA_903819605.1 uncultured cyanobacterium
CACTTACGATCAAATGATCAAAGACAATGCTAAAGACTTTCGTCCCTATGTCGGTAAAGCCCAATTAAAGCAAGTTCAAGGTAAGGACGATGAAGCCAAGAAACTCTTTGATAAAGGAATTGAACTTGCTCCTGCTGATTTCAAAGACGAAGTTAAGCGTCTCGCTGCACTCACTCCACCAAAGCAACCATTCACAAATCCCACCCAAACACCAAGTACTGAGTCTGAAGCTCCTAAAAAACAATAGCTAAAAGCGGCGCATTACGCCTCTTTTTCCTTATTGGAGAGCTTCACCGATCGCAATTCTTGCACCATTAACAAAATCCCAACCTGATAGCAGCTTTTTACCCGCAGGTTGTACTTCTTTAATTAGCAATAAACCTGTGCCAGTCTGCACTACAAAACCTTTACCCTTGCGAATCTCTGCTATTTTTCCTATATTCTCTAGATTCCCATCTTCAGCAATTACTTCTGTCTTCGTGACTTTTAGCTTTTGTTCACGAAAATCCGTATAACAATTGGGAAAGAAAGCTCGAATACGATTATGTAATGCGATCGCCTCTAAATTCCAATTTAGTTCCCAATCCTCGCGCCCAATCATCGGTGAATAGCAAGATAGAGAATCGTCTTGAGGTTCAGGCGTAATTCGATCTAGGCAACGCAAAGTATCGATGAGTAAATCTGCGCCCAACTGGGCAAGCTTCACACTCAAAGTATCCGTATTGTCTTCAGGTAGAATTTCTAACTCGGCTTTAAGTAACATTGCCCCTGTATCAATACCCGCATCCATTTGCATAGTGGTAATACCTGTAATTCCTTCACCATTAGCGATCGCCCATTGAATTGGCGCTGCGCCGCGATATTTTGGTAACAGAGAACCATGCACGTTAATACAGCCATACTTGGGCATATTCAAGATTTTTTTGGAGAGAATCTGTCCATAGGCAACTACCACAAACACATCAGCTTCTAGCGCCTCAAGTTCAGTGAGAACATCTTGATCTTTTTTGAGGCGATCGGGTTGCCAAATTTTGATGTTAGGTTTTTTGGCGATCGCGGCGGCTTTTACTGGCGGTGGACTAACTTGATTGCCCCTGCCACGCCTAGTGTCTGGCTGCGAAACCACACCCACCACTTCAAAATCTGGTTCTGACAATAGCTTCTCTAATGTAGGAACCGCAAAATCTGGAGTTCCAAAAAATACAACACGCATAATTATTGAGCCACAGTAAATGAGCGATCGTAAGTAGCTGTAAACTACCCAAACCTGTAGAGTTGCGCCCCTTCGGGGTGCAACTCTACGGGTTTGGATTGTAATTAATTATGTACATCTATTTAGTTGAGATTACTGATTTATGTTCCTAAAATGCTCGAATCTTGATCTTATCCATGTAAAGCTTTAATACAGTTCATACTAATCATACAATTCATACGATCGCATATACATGATTTCAAACGTCTTCATAACAATAATAGTACCAAGTAGAAAAATGTTTGATTCATTGAAACATTTTTAATTAGAACTCTAAAAAGATGACTTAATATTGCTTACCTGTTTAACGACTAAATCTCTATTCTAGAGAATTTATAATACTTAGCGATTAGGAATCAAAGATGTTAAATAAAGTCAAAACACTTAATGGATACGGTTTAAAAAGCCTTGATGGTGAAATCGGAAAAGTCAAAGATTTCTATTTCGACGATCGGTACTGGACTATTCGCTATTTAGTCGCTGACACAGGAAACTGGCTTACGGGTCGGCAGGTGCTGCTCTCTCCCTATGCGCTGGGCGCAGTGATTAAGGAGCAACATGATATCACGATCGATTTGACTAAAAAGCAGATTGAAAACAGTCCTTCTTTGAACAGTGATAAACCTGTCTCCAAGCAATTTGAGATCTCCAAGGAATTTGAAATCTCTTACTTTGGGTATTATGGATACCCGACCTATTGGAGTGGCTCAAATATGTGGGGAGCTTATCCCTACATTCAGCGTAACCCCGAACTAACGACGGAATTCAATCGAGAAAAGCAATCATGGGACTACCATTTGCGTAGCACCCGTGAGGTGATTGGCTATCACATCCAAGCCACAGATGGCGAGATCGGTCATATTGAGGATTTTATCGTTGATGATGAAACATGGACGATTCGCTATCTCATCATCGATACAGCCAACTGGTGGTCGGGGAAAAAGATCCTACTTTCACCGCAATGGATTGAGCGTGTTAGTTGGGGTGAGTCGAAAGTCTTTGTTACCCATTCTCGCGAGACCATCAAGCGATCGCCAGAATATACGGATGAGTCTCTACTTACTCTGGATTACGAGACTAAACTGCATCTTCATTACAACCGTCAAGGATACTGGGTAGATGACTTAATTGCCAATGAGCCTTCCCACACAATTGGAATTGGTATTACACACGAAGCTTAAATGATGGAAACAACTACCCTTCCTTTAAAGACGAACACCGATAGAGAAACAGATCGTTAGCTTAGGAGGGAAATAATGCAGATTGGGATCGCGGCGGATCATGGTGGGTTTGAGTTAAAAGCACAACTGGCTGCCGCTCTAAAGGGTGCTGGCTACGAGGTTGAGGATTTTGGTGCTTTTGAGTTGGTTAAAGGTGATGACTACCCAGATTTTGTTGTGCCACTAGCCCAAGCGGTAGCAAAGGGGATAATCCTTCGTGGGTTAGCCATTTGTGGCAGTGGAGTAGGCGCTTGTGTTGCTGCTAACAAGGTAGCAGGTGTGCGTGCGGCGTTAATTGCGGATTCATTCTCCGCGCATCAGGGAGTGGAGGATGATGACATGAACATGATGTGTCTGGGCGGACAAGTCACTGGATATGCCGAATCTTGGGAATTAGTGCAGATATTTCTGTCTGCTCACTTCCAGCGAGATGAACGTTTCCAGCGACGGCTTGAGAAAGTAGCGGTCTTGGAAAAGATCAACCTAGAGTGGAGCAACCCAAAATGAATGTCCAAGATTTGATGGCAACCGCGAAGATGCTTTTTGCTAATAATAAGGGGCTGCTGGCAATGGATGAGAGTAATCCCACCTGTAACAAGCAATTCGCAAAGTTAAGCATTCCCCAGATCGAAGAAGCTCGAAGTACCTATCAAGAGTTAATTATCACCACGCCCAGTCTCAATAAGTACATTAGTAGCGTGATTCTTTATGATGCAGCGATCCGCCAAACTGCGATGGAGGAGACAGGCGTATGAAAAGAAGTAATCACCTGTTAAATCTGTTAAGTCTTGTATCGTATTCAATCAACTCGTTTGTATTTAATCAATTCATCCACGAAATAGAACAACCGCCGCCTAGGGTGATACCAAGAAGCAGAGTCTTTAACTCGGCTTCACGACAATAGATCCATTTAATCAGTAGCAAATCATGAGTTTAAAAAATAAGGACTTGCAACATTTGGATGAAGATCTCGAAGGTGTGACAACTATTGCTCAGGAGTCTGGCACAAGCATCAGTCTTGTAGAGTTGAAAGCGCATGTAATTTCCCAGAAAGCTTCATTGGAATGACTTAGGCTGGAATCTTTCAAAAACTTTGCTAAGTATGGTTTTTACATCTTATTCAAGAGATCAAACAGGTTGCTGTCACAGTAACTCAATAACAATTTAGAAGCAAAAAAATGTGACATTTCAACCTCAACTAGAAATTAAATCCAAGGAAAAATAATGGAAATATCAATGTCCAAGGTTCATCAAACCACTTACAAAGGGATCTTTCAGCATCCGATCGCCCATAATTTGCAATGGCATGACGTGCGGTCAATGCTAGATGCTCTAGCTGAAGTAACTGAAGAGCATAACGGCAATCTCAAATATACAAGGCATGGCGAAGTGCTAGTCCTCCATCCTCCCAAGCATAAAGATCTATCTGACACTAAAGAA
>CAIJEA010000304.1 GCA_903819605.1 uncultured cyanobacterium
CTCTCTTCTGGGTTTTACAGCAATTACCGATCAAACGAACCACAAGAAAAACTTTGAAAGCATTGCTTCGCAAAGCTTTCAAAGTTTTTCTTTATTTGGTTTAAGCGTAAAGCGCTGTACGTCTTAACTTACTTGGCTATGGCTATACAAGTGGCGATTTGTAGTTCTGGGGATCGGATAAATTTTAAAATTTTTCTAAAATTTGCACTTAAGTGAGTAAAAACGCTCATGGTTAACACATCGCGCTCGATCGCCCTGTAGTAAACTAACTTATTAAAAGCGTCTCTACACTAAAACTTGGCGTTCAAACGCGACCTATGGACTTTGCATATCAATACGCATGGCTGATTCCCCTGCTGCCACTCGCCGCAGCACTGATTATCGGCACAGGATTAATCACCTTTAATGAATCTACCAACAAACTGCGATCGCTGTGGTCAATCCTTAGCGTATCCGCCACAGGAGGCGCAGCAGTAATAGCTTTCATCCTACTCTGGAGTCAGATCCAAGGACACGATCCTTACCTCTATACCTTTGAGTGGGCACAAGCAGGTACTTTTCATCTGAACATGGGATTTGTGATCGATCATCTCACTTCACTCATGCTCGTGATCGTCACCACGGTCGCATTCTTGGTGCAAATTTACACCGATGGCTACATGGCTCACGATCCCAGCTATGTCAGATTCTATGCTTACCTGAGTTTATTCACATCTTCCATGCTGGGCTTAGTCGTTAGCCCCAACTTGGTGCAGATTTATATTTTCTGGGAACTAGTGGGGATGTGTTCCTACTTGCTGATTGGATTTTGGTTCGATCGCAAGGGAGCCGCCGATGCTTGCCAAAAGGCGTTTGTAACTAACCGCGTTGGGGACTTCGGGTTATTACTCGGCTTGCTTGGTCTGTATTGGGCTACGGGTACGTTTGAATTCACGGAAATGGGTACGAGGCTCAGCGAATTAGTTGAATCTGGTGGATTGAGCGTTGGTCTTGCCACCCTATTTGCAATCCTTGTATTCATGGGGCCTGCGGCAAAATCAGCCCAATTCCCTCTGCATGTCTGGCTACCTGATGCAATGGAAGGACCCACGCCAATTTCGGCATTAATCCACGCCGCAACGATGGTTGCTGCTGGTGTATTCCTCATTGCCAGAATGTTTCCTGTATTCGAGGAAATTCCTGCGGTGATGAATACTATCGCTTGGACTGGTGCATTTACAGCATTCCTCGGCGCAAGTATCGCTATTACTCAAAATGACATCAAAAAAGGCTTAGCCTATTCCACTGTTTCCCAATTGGGATACATGGTCATGGGTATGGGTGTTGGTGCATACAGCGCAGGACTCTTTCACCTGATGACCCACGCTTATTTCAAAGCGATGATGTTCCTCGGTTCTGGTTCCGTAATTCATGGCATGGAAGAAGTAGTGGGGCACGACCCCGATGTCGCTCAAGACATGCGGGTGATGGGTGGCTTACGCAAATATATGCCAATCACGGCAATTACTTTCTTTATCGGCACTCTGGCGATTAGTGGTATACCTCCCTTTGCTGGTTTCTGGTCAAAGGACGAAATTCTCGCCTCTACCTTCAAAGCTAATCCTGCACTTTGGGCGATCGGCTTCGCAACGGCGGGGATCACTGCTTTCTATATGTTCCGCATGTACTTCACTACCTTTGAAGGTGATTTTCGAGGTACAGACAAGAAACTTGTTGCTTCAGTTAAAGCAGAAAACTCCTTTGGCAAAGAGCCTCAAGCGGAAGATGGTCATGGACATCATCATGCTAGCAAGCCCCATGAATCTCCAATTACAATGACTTTCCCGCTAATGGCATTGGCGATTCCTTCGATGCTAGTCGGTTTAGTTGGTACGCCATTGGCTAATTACTTCGAGTACTTTATCCATGCGCCATCTGAAAAAATTACCGAAGTGCCAGTTGAAGGTTTCACCCCTGAGTTTCTATTAATGGGTGGAAGTTCTATCGGTATTGGTTTGATTGGTATTTCTTTGGCAATCTTGATGTATTTGCAAAAGAAAATCGATCCCAGCGCGATCGCCAAATCTATCGAACCGCTATACAAACTCTCGAAGAACAAATGGTACATTGACGAAATTTACAATGCTATTTTCGTAGTTGGCTCACGCCGCTTAGCACGTCAAGTGCTAGAAGTGGATGCCAAAATTGTCGATGGCGTGGTCAATCTTGCGGGTTTTGTAACTGTAGTTACGGGCGAAGGCTTGAAGTACTTTGAAAATGGCAAAGCACAATTCTATGCTCTGGTCATCTTCATCGGTGTTCTCGGTTTCGTAATTGCAACTTCGATTTAATTCTGAATAGTCATAACAAGCGATTGCTTATTAATTTCTGATTTAATAGGCGATCTCTTGCTATAGCAGTAGCCACTTATCTTAGGACAAAACCAAAACCCAGAAGAGAATTGCGCCGCTTCGTGGCGCAATTCTCTTCTGGGTTTTATGTTTTAACTTATTTGGCTATAGCTATATTTTTATGCATTAACTAATTCTTTCATCGGGGCAGCAAGAGCTTCTTCTAATGGCGCACGACCTAAACGCTCCTCAAGAATATTCATTACCGTGCGTCCAAAATCATCATCATCTCGCTTCCATGCCTCTAAACAAATTTCACCAAAGAAAGAGCCTAATGGTTCAGGATTCCAAAGTAGTTTCTTAGCAGTCCAAGGCATCATACTCATTGGGTTATAGCCTTCCTTGAGAATGTTATTTTTGAAAGCGTAGTCTTCCAAATGCGTATGAGGCTGCAACCCAATAAAGAAGATCGCAGGTTCTACCTTGTCAGCGCCGAAAATTGCTTCCAATTCACGGTGATAGGCGATCGTTTGACGAATTGTTTCTAAAGTTTCGTCAATAACATTGAAAGAATAGTTGACTGATACCAACTCATTAAAACCTGCTGCCTTCAGATCGCGGCAGTTCTGTAGGACTGATTTGAGGTTATAACCCATTCGCATTTTCCGAACCAGTTCTTGAGAACCACTCGTAATGCCAATCTCAAAATAGCTCATCCCAGTCTCTACCATCAGTTGACAGAGATAAGGCGTAAGGTTGTCAGCACGGATGTAAGCTGCCCAATGGATATCGGTCATCCCTGAGGCTTTCACTTTTTCTAGTAATTCGATCGCATCATCAATAAATTTCTTGGCAGGAATAAATTGAGCATCCGTAAACCAAAAATTACGAACGCCGCGATCGTAGAGCGATCGCATTTCCTTGATCACTTCATCGGTGGGATTAATCCGAACTTGCTTACCTTCAATGACGGTATAAATGCAATAGCAACAATTGTGCGGACAGCCACGCTTAGTTTGGACACCAATATAAAAGTCGCGATCGCGGAAATAATAATTAAAATCTTCCCAAATCGATTCGATATATTCGTAATCGCAAGCGCTTTTTTCAATCGGGGCGGGTTGCTCGTGAATTAACCTTGCGCGAGGTTTAGTTTCACCAACCACATAGCAGCGATCGCTAGCAATTTCACGACCTTGTACCAAACGCTCTAATAATGATTCCCCCTCACCAACGGAAATAATTGTGCCCTTAGGCAAGATACTTCCTAGTTGTTCATAAAAAACACTAACCGCACCTCCACCAATTACCGCCTTTGCTTCAGGATGATAGCGTCTCGCTCGATTTAGACCGCGCCGAACTAACTGAGAATTGCGCCACAACTCAGCGTAATAGGTGGTAAATAGACGTAAACCATTGACAGCCCCCCGAAATTTTTTGAAAGGATTTTTGGCATAGTAAAACTCAAAGGCATTTTGCAAAGGATTGCCACCACGCCCCCCGACTGGTGCATAAATCTGAATATCGCGCCATGAAAATACCAACAAGTTCGGTTGAAACTTATCGATCGCCCGATCTAAGGCTCCATAAAAATCAAGGGGTGGCACAGTCCCTAAATCAAAAATATTTTGTTGCACATGGGGCGCAACCTTATGAATATGATCGGATAGATAAACGACCCCAATCGGAAAAATCGGGTTGCAAGGTAGGCGGATATAAAGAATGCGATCGCTACCAACAGATGCAACAGATAGATCGTCGAACCCTTTACTAGATAAGATGCTTGAATCTTCTATGGAATCTCTTATGAAATCAGTGGCAGACATAGAGTTTTATCTCTGAAATATTAATTGTTTTTATTATTTTTTGTTGTTTAAGCTTTCTAAGTGATTTATATAGCCACACTTAAATCCTTTGTAGTTTTATAAGCTTGTGGAAGAGCACATCCTTTGGGTGCACTTTTCCACAAACTATTTAGGATTGCTATGTAACTGTAAATCGCTTGACATTAAACAATAAGCCTTTACATATCTTAATTATATTCTCCTTAACAGAATTTGCACCTTACCAGAAGTCTGGCAGAGATCAAATTATCGCGTTTAGTGTTTTTGATTATCTTTACCTAGCCTATATAGCAATCCTAAATAATTTGTGAAAAAGTCATGGGGCTTAAGCCCCTTGTTATAGGCTTTTATTTCTCATGACTCATTTAGGATGGCTATATAGCCATTCTGATTATGAAACTGATTTTGATAATCCCATTATCAAAGCTGACAAAAATCTCAAAATCAGTTTTGACGAAAATCCGATTTAGGAAACTTTCATCAAAACCGATTTTCATAACGATACTTTCTAGCTTGTGTATCAAACAAGAAAATTTGTAATGAAAATTTTCTTGTTTGATATTGGGGATCAAATTGGCTGCTACATAGTTAAGAGATGGTAGTAGTGTTTACAATCGCTAGGTAGACTTGAGTGTTAGCTTTATGGCTAGCTTAAATTGCGAGATCGATATTCTTGTAAAATCCAAATGTATCGGCAGGGTCTATTTGGATTAATCATGAATATTTTATATTTATAAATAATATGTGGCAATCTAAGCCTCAAAAGACTCGTTATTTTCAATCTTATTAAACTTTATAAAAAAATACCATGTCTCTATTTGACCCGTTACCTGCTGATTTAATTGACAAAAAGATTGTCTGCTCCTATGTAAATGCCACCAGTAAAATTCAAATTGCACGAATCACTAATATTCCGCAATGGTATTTTGAGCGTGTCGTGTTTCCAGGGCAGAACTTAATATTTGAAGCGATCGCCTCTGCCCATGTAGAGATTCATACAGGAATGATGGCAAGCTCCATACTTTCAGATACAATTCCCTGTGTCCAATTACAGGTAGAAGAAGCTAGTTCCACCTTACCAAGCTGGATTCCGATCAAACCTATTGACGATGACCCACTTGATAATGAATCAGAGATAATTTCTCTACCTGCACCTGAAGTAGTTTCCTAAACAATGGATTTTCTTTCACTCGATTATGCCCAATTTCTAATCAGCATAACGATTGTTTATTGGCTAGTTCCACATCAACAAATACGCTTGTTGATTATTTTGACAGCAAGTTTACTGTTTTATTCATTCATTCAGGTTCAGTATGTTTGGCTATTAATCGTGATGTTAACGATTAATTTTTGGTTGGCGGGGGAAATTCGCAAAGGCAATCAATTCCTAAAACAGTGGTTGCTATTTGTGGGGATATTTTTCAATGTATTACTACTGTTTGGGTTTAAATATATTCCTTTTGTCGCAACAGCGATCAGCAACATTACAGGTTTGCCTGTAGGAAGTTCGCTGGCGATCTGGGCAAAGGCAAATATTGTGCCACCAATTACGCTGAGTTTTTTTGTATTTGAATTAATCGCTTACCTAATTGACACCTATAGAGGTAATACTCCTGCTAGAGATTTTCTTAGCTTTGCCGCTTATAAGTTGTTTTTTGCCAAGTTGCTGTCAGGTCCCATTACCCGATATCAAGAATTTGCACCTCAACTATTAACGCGATCGCGTCCTGTACTACCAGACATAGCAGAGGGAGTATGGCTATTTGCTTTCGGCGCAGTCAAAAAAGGCATCGTCGCTGACAACATGGCAAGATACGTAGATCTCTGCTTTCGGAATAGTGAACGTGCAGGGAGTCTCGATCTATGGCTAGCTCTGATCGGCTATGGTATTCAGATTTATTGCGATTTTAGCGGCTATATTGACATGGCAAGGGGTAGTGCTTTGTTATTGGGTTTCAATTTGCCCCAAAACTTTGATTTTCCCTACTTTTCAGGAAGTATCTCCGATTTTTGGCGGCGTTGGCATATGACCCTTGGGGCATGGATGCGAAATTATCTTTATATTCCCCTTGGTGGCTCAAGGGGTGGACTATGGCGTACCTGTCTCAATTTGACGATCATTATGCTTGTAGTTGGTCTTTGGCATGGGGCAAACTGGGGTTTTATTATCTGGGGTCTCTGGCATGGTGGAGCGCTGGTAACCCATCGACTATGGATGGAACTTTGCACGGTATTTGAAGGACTACATAAAATCTGGAAGCCTTTACCCATGCAATTTTTGGCAATTGTAATTACGCAGTTAGTTGTCTTTCTCGGTTGGATTCCATTCCGTCTGCCAAACTTGACTGATACTAATATGTTTTTGCAAAGACTATGGTGGCATGAGAGCGATCCTCAGTTTGGGGTCAAAATTTATGTTGAATCCCTTGGTATTAGTGTGGGGCAAATAGCTCTACTAATGTTCGGTCTATTTATTTTGTCGCTAGTTGCCTATCGCTGCGATCGCGCTAAGTGGCAACTCAATTGGCAAGTCAAATTATTTTTAGTTCCTATTAGCCTATTTTTAGTTAGTATCCTCAGTCCCGACAAAAAACTCCCCTTTATTTACTTTGATTTTTAGTAATACCGCTTACCTTATTCTGACCAAAAAAGAAAGATGGCACAAAGTGCCATCTTTCTTTTTTGGGTCATCTAGATATCTGTAGCTTTAGGTAAATTTTGCCCAAAAGACTAAAAGCGATAGAGAAATTGCGATCGCAAACCACAAAAAACTATTAATACTGTTGTTGTTAGTAATATCAGGTTTCTCAAGGGAAACTTGGCGAAAAGGTTTGGGAATGTCGCTATTTTGTTTTTTTCTTGCCACAGGCATACGTTCATATCTGTCAGGAGACTGCAAAATTGGCACTTCAGAAACAACACCCTCAAGTTTGCTCAGTTGTGGTGCAGTAAAGATCCCCAACATATAACGAGCTGATTTGCGTACCTTACCAACTGGATGCTTACTAAGGCTGCGACATAAAGCGATCGCGTCGTCAGTCTTGCCAACAGCATCGTAGGAATTGGCTAGCCAGATCGATATGTCCCCACCTAAACCAGTTTCCCAAATTGCCAAAGCCCTTGCGCGTTCGAGCAGGGCGATCGCCTGTTGATAGTTACCACTTTCAAAGTTGCGGACTGCTTCTTGGTATAGATCGTAAGCGATTTTATCAACACTGATTTCTTCCATCAGTAAATTTTTAGCTCCATATTATTGAGAATTGCCATATTCTAAAGATAAGCAAAAATATTTAAATTTTGGAAAATTTGAATGCCAAATACTTTTAAACATAATTTTGTAAAAATTGCTATTGGCATCTCAGTCTCCTGCTTAACTGCTTATCTAGGAATCTCAGCCGTTGCAGCTAACTTTCTTTCAACGCCCAAAAGAATCTTTAACCCGCAAGCTATAGCTGCTTTTAATAACCGACCACAGGAAATTCACTTTTTAACTTCGGATGGAGTAGAGATAGCAGGATGGTTTCTTACTTCTAAGGTCAGCAAGAAGACGATTATTTTAGTACATGGCATGAATTCAAGCCGCACAGCCGAGTTTGATGGTCATTTTTCTGAGTTTGGGGCATCATTATCGCAGCAAGGTTTCACGATTTTAATGATTGACTTACGGGGGCATGGACAAAGTAGTGATGCGCGATTCACATTTGGGCTGTCGGAAAGACGAGACGTTATTGGGGCTGTGAATTGGTTGAAAAGCAAAGGATATAAACCTCAAGAGATTGGTGTGCTTGGTGTTTCTATGGGAGCCGCAACCGCGCTCGGAGCCACAGCCGATGATCCCGATATAGGGGCTTTAGTTATAGATAGTGGATATGCACAGGTTTACCCAGTGATGCAACACAATTGGCATAATGTTTCAGGACTTCCTGATATTTTTCTTCCGTCAACAATGATGTTTGGAAGTTGGTTAACTGGCTATGATCTAAATACATCTAAGCCAGTTAACGAGATTGGACGGATATCACCTCGTCCGATCCTAATCATTCATGGTGTATCTGATCCCTTTATTCCTGTAAGTCAAGCATATGAGCTAAAAAATGCGGCTCATTCATCGGAATATTGGGAAACATCTGCTGCAAAACATCCCGAAAGTTACAATATAAATCCTAAAGCTTACGTTCAAAAAGTTGCTACCTTTTTTCGTCAGAGCTTAGAGTAAAAGTTGTCAGTAACCAATTAACCTGAAGAACTGCGATTTTACTACTTTGGATTTTTATTTGGTGTTGGAATTTGTTGCACAGCGATCATAAAAAACATACTCTATATAACGATTCATCGTTTGCTGAATAATTATATTTCCTACGATCACAACAACAACCAGACCTGTTATTACTGTTATGGCAATAAGTAATCTATCTTCATTTTTCATTGTTGTTGACAAAATAATTATCCAATTTTTCACCCATCTCACCTGCTTGCTTGAAGGTGGATTTTAGTGGATTCTCTTTTAAAGCTTGGACAATTTGATAATTAGCTGCTGGCAATTGATATTGATCTAGATCATTGACTGTCACCCAACGCATTTCTGAACAGGCGATCGCCTGCGGTTCTCCTGATATATGGATGCAATGATGCACAATTAAGCTTACCCTGAGAGTCTCATATTCATGATCGATTGTAATCAAGTGATCGCCAACTTCAACTTCGATCGCTAGTTCTTCTCGCAATTCACGCTTGATACAAGTTTTGACATCCTCATTTGGCTCAATTTTGCCTCCCGGAAATTCCCAATAACCCGCTAATTCGCCTTCAGGCAAACGGCGATCGATCAAGATACGTTTGCGATCTCGATCCCAGAGCACGCCAACACCGATACGTCGATATTTTTTGGGAGGTAGTTCTTGATAATCCTGATCATTACTCGGCACATTAGTCATCAATAAACTCCAAACCCTTAGCCACAGGCGTTAAACCTTTTTCCGCTAGCCATTCTGGGTTATACATTCGGCTCTGATATCGACCACCACCATCGCATAGAATCGTGGCGATCGTATGACCTTTACCAATCTTTCGCGCCAGCTTTACTGCACCAACCACATTCAATGCTGCGGAACTACCTACAAACAGACCATCGTGCTTCAGCAAATATTGAGACATCTCAATCACCTGTTGATCGGTTCCCCGAAAAGCACCATCTAACCTTGCACGATTAAAATTTGCGGTCGCTCGATTGATCCCAATACCTTCCGTAATCGAATTACCCTCAGCTTTAAATTCGCCTGTAGTCATATAGCTATACAAACCCGACCCCGTAGGATCGATTAAATAAGTAGCAATTTGTGAGTTCTGCTCTTTGAGATAAGCGGTAACACCTCCAATAGTGCCACCAGTTCCAGACGACATCACAATACCATCTAGTTCTCCACCAGTTTGTTTCCAGATTTCTGGCGCAGTCGTATGGTAGTGAGAGTCTGAATTGGATAAATTCTCAAACTGATTTGCCCAAAAAGCATTTTCAATCTCTTCAGCTCGTTTTCGAGCAACATGATAGTAGTTTTCAGGACTAGAAAAAGGGGCTGGGTTTGTTAGCTCGACAACCGCACCCAGAGTTCTGAGCAAATCAATTTTTTCTTGCGATTGATTGCTTGGCATTACAATTACGCTTTTATAACCACGGGCATTTGCAACTAGTGCCAGTCCAATGCCCGTATTTCCTGCTGTACCTTCCACAATTGTGCCGCCTGCACTGATGGTTCCAGCTTTTTCAGCTTCGAGAACCATAAACAATGCCGCCCGATCTTTAACACTTCCTCCAGGATTGAGGAATTCTGCCTTACCTAAAATCGTGCAGCCAGTTGCCGCCGATAGAGACTCAATTTCAATCAAGGGGGTATTACCCACAGAATTTGCAAAACCAATACGAATATCGCGTGTCATGGAATATTACAAGAAATGAACTACAGCAAAGATTTACAACTTGTTTACCAACATCAGTATATTTGGGTCTGTAATTAGTTATATAGATATTCGCAAATTTACATTTTCTCGATTTATTGCAGCTAAACGCCATTTATTGTGGGTAAACGTACTAATTTCATACGCATGAGTTATGCAGATCTGGAAAATTGAAATTGGCGATCGCTATATTTTCGCTTCAAACAATTAGCAAGCTTGATATTTCAAACTTACCAAGCATTAAAGACAATTTAAGCCCTATATTAGGATAAATCTATGAAATTCTTAATTCCTATTGATGGATCTCAATCTAGCGAACATGCACTAGCTAAAGCCCTAATATTTGCTGCTCCTCTACAAGCCGAAATTGTTTTGCTAACCGTAGTCGAACCTCTTAGCAGCTATGTACCTGAAGTTATGATGCCAACTGGTGATTGGGTTGGCTGGCGTGGTCTACCTGATGTGGAGCTAGAACGCAAGATTCTAAATGCAGGTCAAGCATTACTCCAAAAAGCCCAGGATACTTGTCAACTTTCACAGCTAGAGAGTCGCACTAGACTAGAGACAGGTCAACCGCGTGACGTAATTTGCCATGTGGCAAAAGAAGAGAATCCAGATTTATTAATCTTAGGCTCTCGTGGATTAGGATCGCTTGAGCGGTTGATGTTGGGTAGTGTTAGTGATTATGTAATGCATCATTGCATTTCGCCAGTTTTAATTGTGCGCTAGAATCTCTAAGTTGAAATGGAAATAGCGATCGCTACTGTGAGTCCACCAATCCGTAGGATACTGGTATGTCAATATCGAACCTGTACCAAAGATGGCTCTGGTGAAGTTTTGAGAGCATTTCAACAGCAAGAAATTGCAAATGTAACTGTAGAAGCTTGTGGATGCTTAGGACTATGCGGCTCTGGACCAATAGTTGTTGTTCTACCAGATAACATCTACTACTGGCGAATTAATCCAAATAAGGTTCAGGAAATTATTGAAGCCCATTTACTGGGGAATAAAGCGATCGCTTCAATGATGCATCCTCGCTTGCATTCAGTATAGATACTCTAAAAAACAAATGCGGCGATTCTCGCCACCTTTGTTTTTAGGATTTTCTGAGTTATAGCTATATAAATAGGAGAGAGTTGTA
>CAIJEA010000305.1 GCA_903819605.1 uncultured cyanobacterium
AGCGCTGCCTCTATTTATTTGGGTTTTAAAACTTTTACTACTTTAGATCCTCAAAAGGCATAGATATCTCTTCACTTTTTGGGAATTTATATTTTTATGATACAGAAACTTAAGCGAACTGCTTGACCTTATACCATAGTATAAGGTCTAAGCTTGTAAACGTTGGATGTAAAAACGCAAAGATGGCAATGCTGCAAGTTGGTGAAGTCTCTCGCAAATTAGGTCTAAATCCTCAAACGCTATACTTCTATGAGCGCATTGGGTTAATTCCCTCACCCCATAGAACTGAAGCAGGCTATCGACTTTTTAGCCAAGAAGATGTAGATCGATTAGCTTTCATCTGCCATACCAAGGCAATGGGTTTGAGCTTAGACGACATCCGCGAAATCTTGGCTGCAAAAGATGGTAAATCGCCGACTTGTCAAACAGTCCATGACTGCCTCCTCAAAAAAGCAAAGGCGATCGAAGAGACAATCCAACAACTGCAAATATTGCGTGAAGAGCTTCTCCCACTAATAAATCACTGTCATCACAATGCTGAATGCAAAGATTGCTCTAACCCAACCGAAGGTTGTTCAGTACCAGATGACCCCAGTTATGCGTTTAAGCAAGCTTGTAGTTCTTGGCAAGGACTTACCGAAGTTCCGCAAGTGAAAACCTGACGAGTTTTGGCTTCATTAAAGTTAAGTTTAATCCATCATTCCAGTCATAGTTCACGACTGAAATGATGGACTAACTTGTGCTTGCAATTGGATAAAAACTTCTCCCTATTTTAGATAAGGGACTTACAGGAAAATAAAGAACCAATTTTTTGTGTCGCGGCAAAGCCGCGACACAAAAAACTAGTTCTTTATTAAATCGTAGAACCCTAACGAGAGATTCTTATCTTCTCAGTAAATCTTTAGCATCACCATTTATAAGCAATGACAAGACTATTTTCAGACGACATTATACCTTCAACTTCTGATGCTACACCTGAGCCACAAAAACTTAGCTGGGTATCAATAGTTTTTTTTGCCATTGTTCATGGCTTAGCCCTATTAGCACCTTGGTTTTTCTCATGGTCAGCATTAGGAACTATGATTTTATTGCATTGGTTCTTAGGAAGCATTGGTATTTGTCTGGGATACCATCGGTTACTGAGTCATCGCAGTTTTCAAGTTCCTAAATGGCTAGAATATATAATTGCTCTAATTGGTGCAACTGCCTTGCAAGGTGGTCCCATCTTTTGGATAGCAGGACACCGCTTACACCATGCTCATACTGAAGATATAGAGAAAGATCCTTACTCCGCCCGTAGGGGATTCTGGTGGAGTCATATGTTGTGGATGATCTATCCTAAAGAAGAGTTTTTCAATCCAACTCTATATCGCAAATACGCTCCTGAAATGGCACGCGATCCATTCTACCTATGGCTAGATAAGTACTATTTACTATTGCAAGTTCCCTTAGGAATTTTGCTATACCTCCTCGGAGGCTGGTCGTATATCATCTGGGGAATGTGTTTACGCTCGGTATTGCTATGGCATAGCACTTGGTTTATCAACTCCGTAACCCATATGTGGGGATACCGCACCTTTGAGACAAATGATAATTCACGGAATCTTTGGTGGGCAGCGATCGTTACCTATGGTGAAGGTTGGCACAATAACCATCATGCTTATCCGCATGTGGCAAAAGCGGGATGGCGTTGGTGGGAAGTTGATGTCACTTGGTGGGCGATTCAGCTATTAAGAAGTTTAGGTTTAGCAACTAAGGTAATCATGCCGCCAGCTAGTAAAAGTTAAAAAAGGGTGAGATGCGAAGCATCTCACCCTTTTTAATTGAGTGATAAACAGAATAGTATTATTTATGTCAGCGTAATTAACTGCTCAATTGTTGCCACTACTGACTCAGTTAACTCTTTAACTGCGTAACCTCCTTCTAATCCAAAAACAATTTTGCTAGTTAATTGAAGACAGTACTGGGTTAATTTGCCATAATCACTTGGCTGTAAGCAAACTTCTGATAATGGGTCAGCCATATTCGCATCATATCCAGCGCTCACAATTAGTAAGTCAGGTTGAAACTTCTCGAAAAATGGTAGAACCTTATTTTCAAATTCTTGCTCATAGGCATCAATCTGGCTACCAGCCAAAATCGGAATATTCAAAACATTATCGAATTCTCCGCACTCTGACGAGTAACCTGTGTTTGGATAACATGGCATCTCATGCAATGAGCAAAAAGCAATATCAGGATTATTTTCTACCAATGACTGTGTTCCGTTGCCATGATGAATGTCCCAGTCTAAAATTCCAACTCGATTAATTCCTGTTTGTTTCAACGCATAATTGGCTGCGATCGCCGCATTTCCAAACAGGCAAAATCCCATGCCACGATTGGATAAAGCATGATGTCCTGGTGGACGAGCAAGAACAAATGTAGGACGACCAGATAAGGCTTGGTCTACTCCATCAATCCAAGCTCTAACTGCTAATAGGGCTACGTTATAACTATCACGACAAACTGAGACATCAGCATCAAAATATTGATATTGTCCATCAACAATACGAAACCCACCTATCTCTGTGACTTGAATGTTTGTGGGAATATCGTTATCAGCATGTTGACCATTATTGATAGCGAATTCCTCGACAGCTTGAATGTATTCTGGAATATGAACTTCATGAAGTAACGAAAGAACTGCCTTGGATTCCAATAGACTAGGTGCTAGCCACTGAATCTTATCTGCCCACAAAGTTTTTCTGAGAGCTTCAACCGTCGCTACAATCCTTTCAGCCCTTTCGGGATGAGCATCTCCTGTAAAGTGTTTGGTAAACTCTTCTGAGTAAATAATCGGTATCATTACTATCTCCTGAATAAGCGTTATTTGCTTTACAACTACGAAAGGCTTATCTAGACCTTAAGCATCACTTGCTCAATTACTGTATTTCTTGCCCATTTATCAGCTTCAAGAATATCTTCCAGCTCTGGTTTAGAAATACAATTATGCCGATCGCATACGTATTTAATCAGATCGGCAATCTGCACATAGCGAATTCTCTCCTGTAAAAATAGTTCTACTACTTGCTCATTGGCTGCATTGAGTACCGCAGGCATAGTTCCACCTGCACGACCTGCGGCGTAGGCTAATTCCATGCAGGGATATTTTTGATGATCGGGAGCGCGGAAGGTTAGAGTGCCACATTTGACGAGATCGAGGCGTTCCCATTGTGTAGGAATGCGATCGGGATAGGAAAGAGAATAGAGCAATGGCAATCGCATGTCAGGGATACCAAGTTGTGCGAGTACAGAAGTGTCTTCCAATTCAATTAGAGAATGAATAATACTTTGAGGATGAATCACAATTTCGATCCGATCGTAATCAACGCCAAATAGATAATGGGCTTCAATTACTTCTAAACCTTTATTCATCAAGGTTGCTGAGTCAATGGTAATCTTCTTCCCCATCGCCCAGTTGGGATGCTTCAGCGCATCAGCTACGGTCACTAATTGGAGTTCTTCTGTAGGGCGATCGCGAAATGCACCACCCGAAGCAGTGAGAATTAGCCGCCGCAGTCCACCTTCTGGCACTCCTTGTAAACATTGAAATATTGCCGAATGTTCGGAATCCGCAGGCAATAATTTCACGCCATGTTTTTTCACCAAAGGTACGACAACTTCACCACCTGCGATCAAGGTTTCCTTATTTGCTAGAGCGATATTTTTTCCTGCTTTAATCGCGGCGATCGTGGGCAATAGTCCTGCACAACCGACAATACCCGTCACTACTGCTTCAGAATCTCCATAGGCGGC
>CAIJEA010000306.1 GCA_903819605.1 uncultured cyanobacterium
CTCACAACCAAAGAGCAACTAGTTAATTCAGTCGTTCACCTGCTAAACCAGGATTATGATGAATTTGGAAAGGACTATGTAAGGCTTGGTTTTTTGCAGCCTGACATCGAAATGAAGCCAATTGTAAACGCTCTTGAATCAGTACTCGGCGATATCATGTCTGAGAAAGTCAAGGACTTTAACTTTAAAGTCGTCACGGATCGCTTCTCAAAAGTGATGTATGACTATCCTTTCTGCTTACCTGCCAAATTTGCGCTGATCATTCGCTCCGTCATCACCCAAGAAGGTGTAGCTCTAAGCCTCAATCCCGAATTTCAGATTGTGCAGGTTGCCTATCCTTACGTGGCAAGACGATTGCTCACCGATGAATCCGAAAGTCTACGTTCAAGATTGTTAGAAGTTCTCTTTAAAGAAGATAAGTTCCAATGGTCGCGCTTGGAAAATCTGCTAGCGATCGCTAAATCCGATGGACAGTTTGATATTATTCCGACTGCAAGTATGGGCTTTAAGTTCTTAACATCTAAAGATGGTGAATATATTCGCCGCCGCATTTTGTTAGCGCTTACCGAAGACAATCGTTTACATACGGAAGAACTAATGCGAATTTGGCAAATGCTTAGCCCCGATCTAGAACCTGCTAAGTTATGGGATATGGCTATTAGAGCTTTGGCGGGAGCTATGCCCAAAGCGATTGCTGCTGCTCTTCCCTTTGCTGTTTTCCAAAATATCAATAACTAATATTTGAACTATTTATTTTAGGCACACGTTCAGAGACGAGCCAATTATTCTTCTACTGGCATCTTAAATAATAACCAAGAATATTATGACGATTAAACAATGGCGATCGCTTGTCAGTATATTTTTTGTATGTATTATTTGTCTGGTCGTAACCTTCGCAAATACTTTCATTCCAAACGTATCCGCAGCGATTGAACCTTCTTCAACCCAGATTATTGATCGTTTTGAACTAATCAGAAATAAAATGGCAAAATTACGCTTTTGTTACAACGAAAGCTGTTTTTATCGCAATGTCACCAGCAAGATCGTTCCGCCAAGTAATTCAAATCCTCATTACACAGCCTCTATATCTGCGGCAGTAGAGCGACCATCATCAAGTCCAGACTTGGCTGATTATCACTTTGTTTATGTAAATGATCTTTGGCAACTCGTTAAAGGTGAAGAATTTACTGATGTTGCTGACTATGTATTTATTGGCGATCGCTATGAAATCTATAGCGTTCACAACAGTCACACTCTACGCGGTAATTTAGACAAAGCCAAAGATGATGGTGGCATTAAATCAGGATACTTGCCACTTTATTATGAAGTTTTAGATCACGGCATTGAAAGAGTTAAAGCTGATACTTAATCTTGTCAAACGTTTTATGCATAGAAAACATAAGTTATTTCCTATGCATTTCATAGATATATTTAATGAATTAGATAGGTCTTAATTGCAATATGTAATAAATGCTACATTCTTTTTGAACCAATGTAACATTTATGATGTTGTGAGGAATGGTCGTTTTAATGTCTAAGGTTTCTAAGCAAAAATATAGTCTAGTTAAGCTTGTATTAATTTCAGCTACATTAGCTGCCGTAGGTCTTATTGGCAATGCTGCTAACTCAGAAACACAAGCCTCTCTTTCTCCTAAAGGTGAAATCAAGTTAAATCCGTCGAACGTTATTAACGCAGTCGGAAATGACACACTTATTGAACAGGAACCATTACATCCTGTTATTGCCCAAAACGTAACTTCAGTATCACAACTCAGCGATGTTAAGCCTACTGATTGGGCATTCACTGCATTGCAGTCCTTAGTAGAGCGCTACGGATGTATTGCAGGCTACCCTGATCGCACTTTCCGTGGCAAACAAGCAACTAGCCGCTTCGAATTTGCTGCGGGGGTAAATGCTTGCTTAGACAAGATCAACGAAATTATCTCCGCAGGTTTGGCTGATAAGGTCAGTAAAGAAGACCTAGCTACTTTACAAAAGCTTCAAGAAGAATTTGCTGCCGAACTAGCAACCCTTCGCGGTCGTGTCGATGCTCTTGATGCTAAGGTTGCTAAGCTCGAAGCTCAACAATTTTCTACCACCACTAAGCTACGCGGCGAAGCAATCTTTGGTCTGGCTGCGGCTTCTGATGGTGTTACTGGCTCAAATGGTACATTACTAGCTTCTGGTGGAGCTGATCGAACTAATACTATCTTCAGCTACCGTGTACGTTTGAACCTTGATACCAGTTTCACTGGCAAAGATTTGTTGAGAACTCGTTTGCAAGCAAGCAATACGCCTAACCTCGGCGACGCTTTAGGTGTTCCCAATGCTAGCCGTTTATCATTTGAAAGTGGTACTCCCAACAATATATTTGAAATTAACCGTCTGTATTACAAATTCCCAATTGGTGATTCTTTCACAGCCTACATAGCCCCAATTGGTCAAACAGAAGATATCATTAATCCCCTTAATCCTCTTGAAAGCGATAGCCAAGGAACAATTTCTCGCTTTGGGCGCTTCAATCCTGCAATCCGTATCGCATCGGGTGGAAATCCCGCGATCGCAGGTTTTGACTGGAAGATTTCTGACAAAGTTAGCTTCCAAGCCGCCTATAGCGCATCCAACGCAGCTCTTGCAACTGGTCGAGGTGGAGTCACTGGTGGTGATACCAAGATCACCGCTCAGTTAGTTTTAAAGCCTGCTGAAAACCTAACTTTTGGTATCACCTATGCTAATGCTTTTACTACAGGTGGTAGTCTTGGAGAAGGCTTAAATTCAAGCACTACGCCTGGGTTTTCAAATTCTGAGTTCAACAGCAATACAATTGTTGGTAGCTTGATTTGGGATATCACTAAGAAATTTACTTTCAATCTTTGGGGTTCTGCAACATTTATTGATGGCAAAGTAGCTAGTGTTTCACAGCTTTCAACAACTAATACTAGTTGGTTAGCTTCTATCTCTGGCAAGGACTTGTTTGCTGAAGGAGACTTGGCAGCTATCAGCTTTGGTCAACCCCTTTTTACCTCAAGTGCTAGTGGAGCAGTGTTGGGGGTAATTCCAAACTTTTTCAGCTTAACTAGTCCTACTACTCCTTATCAACTTGAAACTTTTTACCGCATCCCTGTCACCAATAACATCAGCATTACCCCTGGTGTATTCTTTGTGTTTAACCAAGGTAGTGACTCCCGTAACGGTACTGCGACTGTTGGTGTAATTCGTACTACTTTCTCTTTCTAAGAAGTCTTTGTTAAGCAGGTTAGATATAAACCCCAAATAAACAGAGTCGGCGCTTCGCGCCGACTCTGTTTATTTGGGGTTTGGAATGGAGAGACGAAAATATATACATCTCTCTTTTCTATTACCGCTTCGAGTATTGAGGAGCTTTACGAGCTTTCTTGAGACCGTATTTCTTACGTTCCTTAGAACGAGGATCACGAGTTAAGTAACCTTCAACTTTGAGAGGCTTACGATTTTCTGGTGCAAGCTCAACTAGTGCGCGAGCAACACCCAAGCGGATTGCATCAGCTTGACCAGTTACGCCGCCACCATGAGCATTTACCAAAACGTCATACTCATTTTCTAAACCTAGGGTTTCTAGAGGAGCTTTTACACCTGAGATGTAGCTAGGATTGAACTGTAAATACAGATCACCAGCTTTACCATTGATTACGATTTTGCCTTCACCTGGGACGAGACGCACGCGCGCGATCGCCTTCTTGCGACGACCCGTACCCCAGTAAACAGCGCGATTAGAACGTTCAGTATCTGTCATCTGTTATTTCTCCTACTTCAGCGATGGAATGGTGTTGATTACCAAGGTTTCAGGCTGTTGTGCCTCATGGGGATGACTTGCACCCTTATAAACCTTGAGCTTAGTGAAAAGCTGACGACCGAGGGTATTCTTAGGCAACATGCCCTTAACGGCATGTTCAAGTACACGTTCAGGAACGCGAGCAATTACCTTGTCAAAAGTCTCTTCCTTCATTCCGCCTGGGCGACCAGAATGCCGTCTGTATAATTTTTGAGTAGACTTTTTGCCTGTTACTGCAATTTTTTCGGCGTTGATCACAACGACAAAATCTCCAGTATCTAAGTGGGGCGTATAGATTGGCTTATTCTTACCGCGCAAGATTACCGCGATCGCACTAGCAAGTCGTCCGAGTCGCTGACCTTCAGCATCGATAATGTACCATTTGCGATCGGGAGCGCTAGGTAAGTAGCTTTTATTAGGGGTGAGTGTAGTTGTAGTCATTAGTTTCTCTACAAGCGAGATTTTTCTATTAAACTTTTATTTTGAAAACGTCTTTTAAAACTTCAAACCAATTTGAATATATGGTTATCTGTCAAAGTCAACGTTTGCTTGCGTGATGCGAACTCGGTAAATGGATTATCGGCATAGCCGATTGCCAATAAGCAAAGTCCCTGTGGCGGAGCGGCATACTTAACTTCGATACGGCGCTTTTCTTGCCATCTACTGGTAAAGGCGGCGAGGCTGAGACGTTGACATCCCACATCGACTAACTGCCCCACTAGCAAACGGATCATGCCGTACAAAAAACCACTAGCCTGAACTTCCACATGGACAAAATCACCATCTCGCCAACATATTGCTTCTTGAAGCTCAAGACGACTATGGGGACGACTCGAACCTGCCCGCTGAAAGGCAGCCATATCATGTTCGCCTAACATTGGTTGTAAGGCTCTATGGATAAGCTGTTCGTCAAGGCGATCGTGGTAGTAATGCCAGCTAAACTGCTTGACAAATAAATTTGGGATCGCTGCGGTGTAAATCGTGTAACGATAACGTCGCCATGTCGCCGAAAATCTTGCGTGCCAGTCACTGGGTACTTCTGTCGAACCACATATCAAAATACCTTCGGGCAAGTAACTATTCAGTACTTTTGCCCAACGTGTAGGAGGAATCAGACTTGAAGTATCAAAATGCGCTACTTGAGCAGCTGCGTGAACTCCCGTATCAGTTCTTCCTGCACTATGTAGAACTGTTACCTTTCCACAAACTTTAATGATGGCTTCTTCAATCGCTTGCTGCACAGATGGATGATTTGGCTGTCTTTGCCACCCATAAAAGTGTGTACCTAGATATTGAATAACTAAAGCAACACGATGGAGAGACTCAGAATCAGCGGAGAACATCTTCAGGTTTAGACGAGTTGCAATATTGCCATTTCGGCATTGTCACCGCGACGGCTAACCGTGCGAACAATGCGGGTATAACCACCATTACGCTCAGCATAGCGCTCTTTAGCTTGGGTAAACAATAAGTCAACTAAGGTAGTTACGCGCTCTTCTTCAGGTAATTGTTCTTGTTTGGTCTTAGTTTGAGGACGATCGCTAACGGGTTCGCCATCTTTGACCGAAATATCATATAAATAGGCGATCGCTTGGCGACGAGCGTGCAGAGAACCATTTTTAGCAAGAGTGATCATGTGATCCACATTGCTACGAACGGCATCAGCCTTAGCTCTGGTGGTCTTAATTTCGCCTCTGAGGATTAGTTCAGTTGTCAAAGCACGTAGGAGAGCTTTGCGCTGATCGGCAGCCTTGTTAAGCTGGGGGGTTTTACAACGGTGACGCATAGGTGTGTACTAGATGGATATGAAACCAAACTCTTTAAAGAGCTTAAAAGATAAGCCTTTCTACAGAACTTTAGAAGCTTTGGACTCAGTTAAGGTCAAGCCAAGATGCTGTTTGAGCGCATCCATAACTTCTTCGGCAGACTTTTGTCCAAAGTTTTTGATTTCCAGTAAATCGTCTTGGGTGTATTCCAACAAATCCGCAACAGTGTTAATCTGTGCGCGTTTGAGACAGTTATAAGCTCTAACTGACAGTTGTAATTCTTCGATGTGAATTTGCTTAGTTTCGTCTTGCTCGTCACGCTCTTGGGGCAAAGAAGGCGCAAGGGTGATTTCTTGCAAAGGCGAGAACAAATTTACCAACACACTAGCGGCTTGGCTAAGCGCTTCTTGAGGTGTAATGCTGCCGTTTGTCCAAATATCGATTTGCAGACTCTCCTTATTGATCGCATCACCGATCCGAGCATCCTTAATCTCATACTTGACCTTACGAACGGGCATAAACACAGCATCAATTTTGAGCGTGTCAATGGGAGAATTATGATCTTCTTTAGAACGATCTACTGAACGATAGCCTTTACCTCGTTCAATCGTTAATTCCATCTCTAAGGTTGCCCCCTCACTGAGAGTAGCAATATATTGGTTAGGGTTAACGATTTCGATGTCAGATGGCAAAGAATGAAAACTGGTAGCCATTACTAGCTTTGGACCACGCTCTACCAACCGAATGATCTGAGGAGCTGAGCTGTAAGACTTCAACACTAGTTCCTTCAGGTTGAGCATTAAATCCAAAACGTCTTCCCGCACGCCAGGAATTGTCGCAAACTCATGGTTGACACCAGCGATGCGAACAGCAGTAACGGACGCACCCTCAAGATTGGAGAGCAATACCCTTCTGAGCGCATTTCCAATGGTAATGCCTTGACCCCTTTCTAGTGGCTCCAGTACAAATTGGCTGTACTGACTATTATCTTTTTCTGTGTGGGATGCAACGCACTCAACCTGAAACTGTGCCATATTTGTACCGACTTAGTCTGCAAGAGTAAACGAAAATCAAAGTGGGAGTTGGAGAATTGAAAAATTACGAGTTACGAATTATGAAATTTAATTCTAGAGTTGCGAATTTAATTTTTAAGTCGTAATTGCTAATTCGTAATCGATTAAACACGTCTGCGCTTAGGAGGACGACAACCATTGTGAGGAATCGGTGTGATATCACGGATCAAGGTAATTTCCAAACCAGCAGCTTGTAAAGCTCTCACTGCGGTTTCACGACCAGATCCAGGACCTGTTACCATCACTTCTACCTGCCGCATTCCTTGCTCGATCGCTCTTCTAGCAGCAGATTCGGCAGCAGTTTGGGCTGCAAATGGAGTGCCCTTCTTCGCGCCCTTAAAGCCACTAGCTCCAGCCGAAGACCAAGAGATTACGTCACCTACAGTGTCAGCGATCGTGACGATAGTATTGTTAAAAGTAGACTGAATATAAGCGACTCCATTAGGGACGTTACGCTTATTTTTACGTGCTCCAGTTCTACGAGTTGTTTGACGAGCCATTATTTCGTATTAATCCTTACTTACTTCTTACCTGGAGCCTTCTTCTTACCTGCAACTGTGCGACGACCACCGCGACGGGTACGTGCATTAGTGCGTGTGCGCTGTCCACGCACAGGAAGACCCATACGGTGTCTACGCCCTCTGTAGCAGCCAATGTCTACTAGACGTTTGATGCTTAAGCCTTCGAGACGACGCAGATCGCCTTCTACTTGGAAATTGGATTCTACCTCTTGGCGTAAAGTTGTTACTTCAGGATCAGTAAGCTCTTTAACCCGCGTATCAGGGTTTATTTTGGTAGCTGCTAAGATTTTTTTTGCGCTAGTTAGACCGATTCCGTATATGTACGTTAGTCCTATTTCGATGCGCTTGTCACGAGGAAGGTCAACTCCTGCAATGCGAGCCACTATAAGTCTCCCAATTAGTTGTCAGTTTTTAATTTGCATTTGTCCTGTCGGACGGCTGTACAACCAAATCTTCGTGAGAGCGTGCGTTTTATGCAGTGGGTTAGCTACAATCGACAGAAGCAAATTACGAAGACGGCATATTTTACAGCGAACTCTATAATATATTGACAATGGCAACTTCTGTCAATATTTCTGCAATTAGTTTTGATAATTAGCTTTTGTACGGCTTATTTGACAATGCTTTCTGTCAAAGGCAATTGCTTAACTATCACGATCGCTCTCTAGAGCTGCAAGCCCTGAGATTGGGCGATATGTATAGCTAGCGATTGAAGGGCTATTGGTTGGAGCTTGAGGACGGGATATTTTCATAATGTCCTCCTTAATTGCTTCAAGATCAACATAGCGATCAGCAACATTAATCAGATGATCGCTTGTCATTGATCGTAAGCTAACTACTTCAACCCTAACGCCCCTATAACTGGCTGCATCAACGGCGTAAGCGAGATCCCCGTCGCCACTAACTAATACTGCTGTGTCATAGGAGCCAATCAATGCCATCATGTCTACAGCAATTTCGACATCAAGGTTCGCTTTTTTGGAACCATCGGGTAGCTGTACAAGTTCTTTAGAAATGACTCGATAGCCATTACGACGCATCCATAGTAAAAAGCCTTGTTGCTTTTCGTTAGTGCGATCGACCCCTGTGTAGAAAAATGCTCGTAGTAGTCGAGAGCCATCGGTAAGACATAAAAGTAACTTGGTGTAGTCAATTTCGATGCCCAATTGCAAAGCTGCATAGAAAAGATTAGAGCCATCGATAAAGATGGCAACGCGCCCTCGATTTTCTAAAATCTGATCTGGTTTAAACCCAGAATCTTGCTCGAAAGGTAACATGTTTTTGCCTATAGAACGTTTATTATCTAGTGCTGTGGGGTGAAGTTTTGGTATGAGCATGTATACTTAAAACCGTCCTAGATGTTTACCTAATTTAGAAGAATTTCTTGAAACTCTTAAATTAAAACTTCAGATAAGCTACCAGTATTAGGTTTGGACGCTAAAAGAAATTTTCAGTAAGAAAACTTACTTTATCCCAAGACTATTTAAAAAAGAATTTAATCTTAAACTTAAAATGAATTTAAGACGATTTTAAAGGGTATAGTAACGATTTTTTATAGTGA
>CAIJEA010000307.1 GCA_903819605.1 uncultured cyanobacterium
AAAAATCTTAAAAGTAAATATTTTTTAATGAATCTTTAATAGCAACATAATGAAAAACCTTTTGAGCAGCTTTATCGGCTTATCACGATACTTTGTTCAGGAAATTGGACGGCTTAGCATTGTTTCCGACGCTTTTGCTACGCAAACCCCATGAAGCTATCACAAATATTCAGGCTTAAATAGTGAATTTTGCATAGTTCTATTTTCTCGCAAAAACAACCTTAACTATTTTCGTCAAGGTTGTTTTGAAACTTATCAATTAGTGATGGTAACGTTCGTGCTCTCTTCTTAATTCAGCAATGCGCTGCTCTTCTCTAAGTCTTGCTTCTTCTCTGAGCCTTATCTCCTCTCTGCGTCTCCACTCTGGAGTATATGGCTGCACGAACGCTAAGGGTTGCTGGATAACTACTGGAGGTTGGTAGACTGGTACTGGAGCACCTATACTAATACTGGTTCCTTGACTACCAGTACTAAACGATACATCTGCAGAAGCAGCACTTGGATGAAATGCGATCGCACTGATAGCCGTAGCACATAGTAATAAAATGGTTGGAGCTTTCATGACTTTATACCTAAAAATAATTCTGTAACTTTTTAGACAAGCGATAGGTTACATAATCTAGAAGCGATGCAACCTATCAAAAGATGATTGGCTATCCGCGATGATGTGCTGCTCTCATTTGTTGCAGTTGAGTGCGTTGATCCGGGGTCAAAACAGCAAGGCTTTGCTCTTTGGAACTCTTGCGGATGTCATGAATTTGTTTCTTCTGGTCGGCGCTAAGGTTCAATGATTTCCATACACCTTTATGGTTGCCTGATTGTTTTGCCGCAGCAAGTTGGGCACGTTGATCGTCGGTGAGAAGAGCTTGTACTTGCTGTTTGGTGTTTGCATGAATTGTTTTCAGTTGTTGTTTTTGGTCATCGCTCAAATTAAGCTTTTTCCATCCCCCTTCACGATGTTTCTGGGCGTAGGTGGTGGTGTTTTGATTTGGACTCGATTGTGCAGAAACAATGCTAGGAATGGCGATGCTTCCTAAAGTTGTGGATAACATTGCGACTGCAAAAACACGTTTGAGATTATTAAACATAGTGGAAGTTCCTATTTGAAGTAGATGTAAGGGCTGATGTTTGATTAGACTGAAGCGAATATTCAAAGGTTCATAAATTCTTACGGATGAATGAGAGAGATACCTCCGAACTTTCAAAATCATTTTCTAGCGATGCGTTTGGTAATAGTGTGCTTGTTGCTCTCTCAACTCACGCGCTCTCTGTTCTTCAAGGCGACGTTGCTCTTCAAGACGGTGTTTCTCTTCAATGCGGCGTTGTTCGTCAATACGTTGTTGTTCTTCTCTAGTTACATAAGCTTGGTATTCAGGCTTATTGACCGCAATCCCCACAGAAATATTGCTTGGCTGGTTGGTCAAATTGATGTTTAGTTCTGCTGCCGATGCTTTAGTTGGATTGAAGGCTACAGTGCTAAGTAAGGTGAGAGCAAGTAGAGCAACGTTTGAAACTTTCATGGTTTATATCCTTTTGGTGAACTATGCTCCTTTAGACAAGCCCAAATTAGCGATGGTTCAGTCAAAACCCGTGACTTTTTTCCTGTCTTTTTGTGACTGCGATCGCAATAGATTTCTTGAATCTATGAGATCGCCTCTCTATCCAAAAGTTGATAGATTGCGAAATCTTAAGCCTTAGTTTTTGTTTCTAGTGGAAAGTTAAAATCATGTTTTCTACGCTTAACGAGTGCAAATATTTACACCTTGAAAGCGATTTGCTTGTGCGATCGCTTAGAGTTTCTGCCATAGCGATCGCATTCAGCCTATCTTCTTCAACATTTTTAGCGATCACATGGGTTAGATCGATATAGATTGCATTAGAATCTCGGTTTTCTTCGCGATTGATTTGTTATGTGACATTTTTCATGATCGCAAAGAGCTACATCAAAAGGAGATCGCTACAGGCGCAGAAAAAACAGGACTTTATCCATTGCCATGTTAAAAGTGTGATCAAGATCACAGGTGGCAGTGTTAAAGAACACATAGCTATACAGATAGAGATCGCTACTTAAATCAGTGCAATATTGGAGAATACCTTCATTGAGTTTAAGCGCTAAAAACGATGGAATATCAAAGAACCTCTCAACCAAAACTAATCGCTCGTTGGATTACTGTAGATGGCAAGTTGATTTGTAAATGGGTTTTTATGGAAGAAAAGAAGAAGAGAGCTACAATTCTTACTTTTCCAGAAATTGTTAAAGCTGCATAAATGGGATAGACATAGAAACCTAACTATGCAAATTAAAAAAAAGTAAAAAGTGCTCTTAACTCTTTATTTAAAAGCACTTTTGGTTTTAAAATAGCAGATTTAATTGTCCTATTTGAACTTATGCTGTTGCATTTGAACTTATGCTGTTTCAGGTGTGATAGCCTAGAGTTTCTGCCATAGCGATCGCCCGATGCTTTTATCGTATGTAACCTAACTTCCACTAGAACGAAGGTAAATCCTATGACCACAGGACAATTGCAAAAGATTTATGCAGAGAGTCAGGCTTACGTGCGTTTAAACGCATATTTGCAACTAGCGATCGCCTATCTTCTAGCTTACTTTTCACGTTATCTTTTTGTTCTAGAGGATTAAGTAGTAACTTTACTACTTATAGCGGTTTTCAGTTGACTCCATGCAGCTAAAACCTGAATTTTGTGTATATTTCAAACCGCCATTTTTGATCGCGCTCATCTGAAAACCACTATAATCCACTAGAAGATCGTCGTTGATAGGGTATGGGTAGATATTCAATACACGCGAGATGAATCTAGTCAAGAATTTTTGGATTAACCATATTTACAAGAAGTCTTTCTTAATGACAATGCCAACGATAGAATAACGATTGTAGAGTTAGGAATGTTGACGTTTATGCTAGACCAAAAAGATAATGGGAAAAGTAAGATAAACAGATGGATATTCAGAAAATAACTTTTATCGGTATTGCATCATTATTCACATTCGGTCTCTCCTATGCCGCATCGCCACAAAGCTCTGAAAACTCACCTTTATTACAAGAAGCCGAGCGGCAACTTTCTGCAAAGCAAACCTCAACTTACCAGCATCTCACCAATGTGGACGAGACTAGCGGACGCTACAACTATGACTGTTCTGGTTTTTTAGACTACTCTTTGCAAAGGGTGATACCAGAAGCCTATACAGAATTACCAATCTCCAAAGCAAAAGCTCATCGTCCTCTTGCTCAAGATTTTTACACGCTATTCGCTAGTAAAACTCAAGACGCTCAGCATTGGGAAAGGATTCGTAAAGCTAGCGACCTGCGAGGTGGCGATGTCGTTGCTTGGTTGCGACCTCAAGACAATGACAGTAAAAATACTGGTCATGTGATGCTAGTAAGAGCAAAACCTAGTCCAAATCCAAATCAACCCAATGAAATACTGATTCCTGTCATCGACTCAACTAGCTCACCCCATGCACGCGATAGTCGTCATAAGGGGGAAAGTGGTTTAGGAACTGGAACGATAGGAGTAATTATAAACGGTGAAGGCGAACCGATTAGCTATCACTGGCGAGGTGGAGAGTCTAGACGTACTGAAACAACACCAATCGCTTTTGGCAGAGTGCACTAAGGGTTATGAAAAAGATTCCGCTCATGTCAGTATTGGGGTGAAACTTGATTTCATACTTCTGGGTATGTTGCCTAGGTATAAGTTCCTAGCTATCCGCTTGAGATGGCTTCACCTATTTACCCAGATGAGCGAAAGATATGTATTTTAGACTTAATCGGAAATCAGTGAAAACCTTTCTAAATAGGGCTTTCAGGAACTCACTAAAAATCTATAAAACGCTTGCTGTATAAAGTTTTGATAGTATTTTAGCAGTTTTATTTCCGATTAAGTCTTTTGCATCATCATAGTTTTTTCTCTAATTTCAAGATGACTCAAATTCACTTTTTTTCGTTCCAAAATTGCCAATCGAAACTGTAAAAGTCCTTCTCTGAAAACATTGCTATATATGCATTTTTAACCTTTCGCGACACAAAATGTTCGTTTTTTGACATGCCTGCTAAAGGAGCAAAGGTAATACAAATTACACCCCATTACCAATGAGGACAAAAGCAGACCAATAGTAGGGATGGCTAAACTCTAATTCGCCTTGCTTAACTGGTCGATAAATCATGCTCAATTGTGCTTCTCTAAGGGATGAAGAAAGACTAGGATTGCCTTTTTTTAAGTTCTCGTAAAATGCTTGCATTAGCAACTGAGTACCACCATCCGACACCTCCCAGAGAGAAGAAATAGAAGC
>CAIJEA010000308.1 GCA_903819605.1 uncultured cyanobacterium
TAAATGCGATCGCCATTTAAAACTGATTGCTCAAATTCCCATAATTTTCTGAGAGTGCGAATAGCCTGACCATCAATAATCACTTCACCATTAGCATCTTTTTTAAGATCCAATTTTAATAGTTGCTTTGATAGTTGACCGTAACAAGCCTGTTCTAACTCAAATTGCTCTTTTTCGGATTGGTCTAACGAATCTTTACGGGTACTAAAAATCCGTTCAGCCTCCTTATATGCCTCAAGATCTTGGTTATAGCGAGTTAGTTCTGCTCGATAGTCCTCTATAATCGCCGCTTCTTTGGGAAGCAGAGGAGTTGCTGTTTGCTGAGGAAGTGACAAACCCTTTTGTTTAAGCTGAGCGCTACGCTGGAGGAGAGAGTCTTTGACCTCTTCTAATCCCTCCTCTGTTTTATTCATCGTGCTCTCGATGAGATTGAGATAAAACTCCTTCGCGTCAAACTTTGCCATCGGAATATTACCGACAATAAGAGTATTAACTTCTAGTGAAGTAATTTCTTCTAATACATCTTTAATGGTTTCACGAAAGTTATTAAGAGATATACTCTCACTTTCTTTCTGCGGCACTGGTTTGTTAGCAACAGGTGACAAATCTGATTTTTTATTGTTTGTAGACCCATTAACTGCCATACAGTTTCCTAAGTGCAAATCGTCCGTGCAAATCTTCCATACAAATCGTCTTAAAAACTAAACGAAACTTGGTAAGCGATCGCTGCTCACACTAGGGGAATGCACAGTTTCCTCTTCACTTTTACCAGTCAGCAAACCAGTTACCTTTTGACCAATATCTACCAAGGTTTTTAAATTGTTAGCGATCGTCTCAGCGCCCTTCTCAACTTGAGTTTCATGGAAGCTCCGTAATTCGGCATAGGGAGAACCTTGCAAAAAATCTGCCCCAATTTCATTTTCAATGTCACCATCGATCAGGTTAATTGTCGTTTTTAAACGATTACCTGTCTTATGTGTAGTATCTCCCTCATGAGCTACCCAAGTGACAATTTCTAATTCCACAAGGTCAGAGAACACTTCAACCAAGGCATCTCCAAAGTTCTTTGAATCCTTGAGTTTATCTTGGAAACGCACTGATGCTGTAGCTGTTGCAGTTGCTGTAACTGTTACCGAAGAATTCGTATATGTCATAATTGATAACCAATATAAAACTTGTGGTTAAAATAACTAAAACTAAGAGAGATAAAACTTTAATCGCTTCGCAATAAAAATGTTTATAACATTTACAACGGAAGTATTCATAACAGAAACATTTATAAATTAGTTGAGAATCACATTCATTTATTTCAATGATAGTCTGACAACTCAATTAATTCCATCGGCACAAAGCTTTCCTGTGGCAATAAAATTAACTGAGAGTAAATGAGCTTACCTGTCATATCTATGCGATTGATAGCAACTCCCATGGGGCGAGGCAATTGCGCGGCATAGGAATCAGCATAATAGCGATAAATCTGCTTAGCAGCTTTTACAATCATCGGATCGACTTTTTTAGCGACAGGTTCTGACTGTCGTTCTGGATATTCGAGGCGTTGGGCGGCATATGTCACAATGTAGTCCCCTTAAAATTGACTATTCCGTTGCCTTATCAAAAGCAGCATCAGGACTGTAGCCGACTTTGTTTTTTTTTGCAAGATTTGAGCTAAGGATTATACATTAGTTGATGTTTTTTGGGTTGCCTGTCAGCAAAAAACGGCAAAAAATCTAATTGCCGTCAGACCCAGCAATTTTGAGCCGAAATAACTTGCTATAAAAATTTTGAGGGAAATCGACATAGCCTTTGTCGCGAATACTAGAGACAACTTCAATTAAGTAGCCGACAAATTCTGAATTTTCTAGGGTCATTTCATAGCTCATGTCAGCATCGCCATCAAAGGTAACGCGACATAGGGCAAGATCGGATGGTAAGTTGGCGACGCGCCATACTGCCATAAATGAAACAGCAGGACTTCCTTCGATACGACGTTCACCTGTAATTTCGCCTTGTTTGTACAAGGAAATTGCGTAGGGGAGAGCTTGACGCTTGTTTGGCTCTCGATAATAGGGCATGTAGATTGAAACTTCTTGCGGAGCAGCAGCTTTGAGTTCGATCGTCATAGATGTCGCGTCTCTATAGGATGTATGCCTAAATTTTTACAACAAAGATTAGCAGGTTTTTAGCTCAGTTAGAGTGTTTGCTGATTCCTCAAGTAAGTTTCTAGTTGAATTTAGAAGTAGCGTAAAACGCTACTTCTATAGCTATAGCCAAGTGAGTTAAAACATAAAACCCATAAGATAGTTGCAGCGCTTAGCGCTGCAACTATCTTATGGGTTTTGCTTTTGTCCTAACATAACTGGTTATAGCTATAAATTCATTATGGGGATACGCGATCGATCACTTTGATCTTGCCGTCGGGTTGAACCTCCCAAACGTCATAGCTACCTTTAACATCTCCATATTCATCAAGATCGACGTTGCCGCTTGCGCCTTGATAGTCAATATCTTTACCTGCTTTGACTAACTTAATCGCTTCACAAACATCGCTGACTTCCTGCCCAGGAGCATTGGCAACTTCACGAATTTTACTCTTAATACCATCACCAGTGCCATCTTTGGCAGCTTCTGCGGCGATCGCAACTAGTGCTGCGGCATCATAGGAATGGGGAACAAAAGCGCCAATGTCTTGACCAGTTTTTTCTTTGAAACTCTTAGTAAAGGCTTCAAGGGATTTACCATCTGCTCCGGGGACAGTACCGATCGCACCCGCCAAAATCAATTTACCTTCGGGGGTATTACCAATTAACTTAGGAAAGTCTTCGGTTTTGACACCATCTGTTAGCAATATTTTGACATCCTTAGTTAAGCCCTGTTCAAAAGCTGCCTTAATTACCGCACCCCCAGAATCAGGATAGAGAATTGCGGCAACTGCATCAGGCTTGCTACCAAATGCACCTTTAGCTTCAGCTTCAAAGGTTGTCGCTTTAGGATCGTAGCGCGTGGGCTTACTCTTGTTGACAATTGTACCGCCGAGCTTTTCAAATGCTTCCACAAAAGCCTTTTCAAAACCTACGCCATAGTCGTTGTTAATTACTAGGGTGGCAACTTTTTTAGCACCTTTTTTATAGGCAAGGTTCGCGAGGGCGAGAGCTTGATAGGTATCAGGTGGTGCAGTGCGATACCAATAGCCCTGAAATTCGCCTTTTTTAGCACGTTCGGTGAAAACAGGACTCGTACTACCTGGAGAAATCATGACGACCTTGTTAGGCACTGCGATCGCAAGGGCTGCGGTGGAGACGCTGCTAGCGAAAGAGCCAACCACAGCACCAACATTATCCACTTTCACCAATTTGGTCATCGCCTCAGCCCCTGCGGGTGGATCGGTACGATCGTCTTCCTTAAAGTAGGCGATCGGCTGACTAAGTACCCCACCGCATTTATTGACAGTTTCTACAAGGAAATCAATCGATTTGATCATTGGTGCACCAATCGAGGATAGATCTCCAGTAATTGGTAGCAAAGCGCCCAGTCGCAAAGTGTCTTTAACGCCACCACCACCTAAGCCTGTTGATGTTGAAGTGGTTGGAGAGTTAGCAGGGCTAGTAGTACTAGAGCTTGTCGGTGTGCTGGGCTGACAAGCTGCTATCCAAATCGTTGTCACTGTTGCCAGCAAAGCCAGACAAAGTGTTGAGAAAAACCTTTTAGTCATGGTTACGATGAACTACGATCATGTTTATGAAGTTGCTGTAATTGTATCTGTAACTGTACTTTTAAGACAGACAAGGGGCTTAAGCCCTTGTTACTCATTTCAGTAAAAAGTCTCATGTCATCTACCATCGATCCACGCCGTCAGAGAGAGTTAGCCCGTTTGCTAGATCAGATGGGGCTAGAAAAAACAAAACTTGAACGGGTTAATCCCAATGGCTTTGATTGGCTATTAATCGATCGATCGCTTGTGCATCCAAGCTTTTCAACTAGCTATAACAACGATCAACTGGAATTTGTAGGCGATAGTGTGTTGCGACTTTCGGTTAGTCTATTTTTGCAAGAACGATATGGCGATCGCTCCGTTGGTGAGCTAGCAGCCTTGCGATCGCATCTGGTTAGTGACAAAACCCTTGCCGAAATTGCTGGTATCTATGAGTTGCAAAAATATGTTGTGGTCTCCAATGCTGCTCGAAATGATTCGCAAGCCCTACGATCTCTTCTTGCAGATGCCCTCGAAGCAATAATGGCAGCGTTATATATCAATACTCAGGATTTATCCTTTATCCGCAAATGGCTTGACCCGCATATGCAGAGCTTTGCTGAATCTCTGCTGGCGATCCCAGCATTGGGTAACTATAAAGTTGCTTTGCAAGAATTAACTCAAGGTCGTTGGAAGCGTCTGCCCGAATATCGCAATATTACTACGGAAAACAATCTTTTTTGTGTTGAAGTCTGGTTTGACGATCGCTGTTGGGGCAAAGGTCAAGGCAAGAGTAGAAAAGCTGCTCAACAAGAGGCGGCGGCGATCGCTCTCCAACAAATGTCTCAGCTTTAGGAAAGAAAGTCTTGCCTAGTGCCACGATCTTATAGTCTTGCCTAGTGCCACATCTTATAGTTATAGCCAAGCAAACTCAGAAGAGAGTTGCGGCACTTCTCGCTGCAACTCTCTTCTGGGTTTGCTTTTTCCCTCACATAACTGGCTACTGCTATGCTCTTCTATCCTCAGATATTTAGTAAATTTAGAATTAATTTATTAATATTCAGTGGGTAGGTGTATAAATACTTAGTCTGAAATCGTAAATTTTTCTACAAATACATAGTAAGCATCGTAATATTTCTTAGTGCGCTACTTTAATTTGTCTAATCAATCTCTAAGATTGATGCTTCGTGTGGTAAGAAGGAGTCAAGAGTCATTCTGATACTAATAGCGATCCTAGCCGTCCTGAACACTGTGGCAGCAGTGTGGCTACTACTTTATGGGCTAAATGCTTATTGGCTCACTGCTGTCCATAAGCTGAGATCTTCTCTGCGGAAACCGATCCTTTTCCCTCAGCTCAATCCCGCGAGAGAATACCAAACAGCTCAAGCTTCAGCATCGCCATCAAATAGTTCTGGTGCGATCGCTGTCAATAAATTCGATAACTTCGAGCAATTCCGTCTTGATAAGAGCTTTTCTAGTTACGTTTTGGCAGTCGATCCTCCTGAGCATTATGCAGTCGCTATCGAAGATTTGCCTATTGTTACCGTACAGTTACCTATTTTTAACGAGCGCTATGTTTCGCGACGATTAGTGGATGCAGTTTGCAAGCTGGACTATCCACGCGATCGGATGCAAATTCAAGTATTAGACGACTCAACTGATGATACTCAAGCTATTTTGAGCGAAACTGTCCAAGAATATCAAAATCAAGGTTTTTGGATTGAATACGTTCATCGGATCAATCGTTCGGGATTCAAAGCTGGGGCGTTACATGATGCTATGCCACTTGTAGAAGGAAATTACATTGCGATTTTTGATGCTGATTTCATTCCTTCGACAAACTGGCTTAAGGATACGATTCGTTACTACGTCAATAATCCTGAGGCAAAAGTTGCCGTGGTGCAAACCCGTTGGGGTCATATCAACTCCGAATATTCACTACTTACAAAGTTACAATCGACTGGAATTGATGGACATTTTGCGATCGAGCAACAGGCTCGTTGCAATAACGGCTACTTCCTGAATTTTAACGGTACGGCAGGAATTTGGAATCGCCAAGCAATCATTGATGCTGGAGGTTGGCACGCGGATACTCTCGCTGAAGATATGGACTTAAGCTACCGGGCCCAACTTAAAGGCTGGAAAGTAGTTTATGACAACAATATTGTGGCTCCTGCCGAGTTACCAGTTGCCATGCTAGCTTTCAAATTGCAGCAATTTCGCTGGGCTAAGGGCAGCATTCAATGTGCCAAGAAGTTGATTGGTCAAATCTGGCAAGCAGATCTTAGTCTTGGCGTAAAATTTCAAGCCACCATGCATTTGACAGGATATTCTGCTCATCCGTTAATGTTGCTTTTGATTTTATTTTCAGTTCCACTGATGTTATTTACCCCTGTCGAAGCTGTCGCAATGAGGGGTTCGCTTGAAAGCATTTGGGCAATTTTTATGTTGCCTGCAACCTTTGGACCTCCCTTTTTGTACTTCAATGCTCAGCGAGATTTATATCCTAAATCTTGGCATCGCCGCATCGGACGCATTTTCCTGCTAGCAATTCTTGGTACTGGCATTTCTTGGAGTAATAGTCGTGCTGTTTTTGCGGGATTGTCCAATACTGGGGCGAACTTTCGTCGTACCCCTAAGTTTGACATCAAGAACAAGAGCGATCGCTGGGATAACAAGGCTTACAAGATCCCTCTAGATGCAACGGCTTGGATTGAACTTGGTCTATGTGTGTACAGTGCGATCGCTAGTTTTATAGCTCTCAGTAAAGGTCTATACGTAACTCTGCCATTTATGGTGCTTTATTCTGTGAGCTATGGCTATGTTGGAGGCTTGACACTATGGCAATCTTGGAAACAATCACGAAATTAAAAAATTGAGGTGGTCTTAAGCACTACCTCAACAATGAAAAACAAAGAAATATGTGGTCAGTTGTTATCCCAACTTACAATCGGTTGCCGATTCTGCAAAAGTGCTTGAAAGCTCTGGAATCACAGGATTTTACACAGCCCTATGAAATCGTGGTGGTTGATGATGGTTCTACAGATAGCACGGTGGAGTTTTTACAAAGCTCTACCCATGAGTTTCCTCATGTTCGTCTATTTCAACAAAATCACGAAGGAGCTGCGATCGCTAGAAATACAGGTATCGATTTAGCCAAAGGTGACACGATTGTATTTATCGATAGCGATTTAGTCGTTACACCAATATTTCTGTCAGCCCATGCCAAAGCTCTGGCAGTTAGCGATCGAGCCTTTACCTATGGTCGAGTGATCAATACCTCTAATTTTGAAGATCCAACTTCTGAGCACATCAAGATCCAAGATATTTCGACGGCCTTCTTTGCAACGGGTAATGTAGCGATCTCTAAGCATTGGCTACTTGAAGCAGGAAAATTCGATACAAGCTTTCGTCAATATGGCTGGGAAGATCTAGAGCTAGGTGTGCGGCTCAAAAATTTAGGCTTAAAACTGATCAAATGTCCTGATGCTGTTGGCTATCATTGGCATCCAGCTTTTACAATCGATCAATTACCGCGCCTTGTCGATGTCGAAGCTCAACGGGGACGGATGGGTGTTGTGTTTTATCAAAAGCATCCAACATGGCAAGTCAGATTGATGATTCAGATGACTTGGTTGCATATACTTTTATGGGGTGGGTTGTCTTTAGGGGGATTGCTGAATGAGCGCTCGCTGCGTCCATTACTCAAGTGGCTAATCGATCAAGGTAAACCCCAATTAGCTCTCGAAATTGCTAGAATTTTCTTAAATTGGTACAACGTTAAAGGCGTATACGCTGCTTATCGTGAATTTGTCCAGAACCAATAAAGTATTACTAAATTATGAATAGGAGTTTTTACTATTTCTAAACGATCATTGAAGGCATCACCAGAAGGAATCAAGCAAGCCAAGAAGCAGTTTGATAACAAGGGTTGGACTCAAGAATATCTAGCTATTGAAGTGGGTGTCAAAACGCGGCAACCAATCTGGCGATTTTTTGCTTGCAAACCAATTGAGAGATATACATTTTTTGAAATTTGTGCAAGTCTAGATTTAGACTGGCAAGAAATTGTTGAGAAGCCTCCCTTAAAAAGTGCTGATCTTGCGAATAAAAAAAGTGCTGTTCCTGTTGATAATAAGCTAGAAACTATTTCAAATACTTCTGAAATTGCCAGCTTCTCTACGGTCTCTAGCAATCCAGTAGAAGTTGACAAAAGACATTATGGACTTAATGAAAGCAGCCATTATTATTGTGCCCAACGTTCTGCCGAAGTTTTAGAGCGTGATATCAAAGAGTTGAGATTGATTACTTGCAACTTAGATAATGGTTGTTCCCTTGCTGCTATTCATAATGGTCAAATAATTGATACGGCTACTGGATTCACTCCTTTAGAAGGTTTGATGATTGATTATAGTTCTGGCTCCATTGATCCCAACGTCTTAAATGAAATGATGCGAAAGGACAACGAACCAGATTCTGGGTCAGAGGCTGATCAAAAATCGAGTTTAGTTGATATTTCTGAAGTTTCATCAGAGCCAAGATCTGTAGGATCAGCAATTGATACAGATAACCTTAGAGCAAAACAAGCCTTGGATATTTATCTGCACCGCTTGAGATCGTGCCTTGGTTCTATGCTGATGATTTTAGGTGGTATGGATGCGATCGTATTTACGTCAGAATCAAGTGATAATTCGGAGATTATCCGTGAGCTTGTCTGTCAATCCTTAGAATTTCTGGGATTAAAACTTGACTTAAAACAAAATCAAAATGATCCTGTAGATTCAGATATTGCCACAACTAATTCAAAAGTGCGCGTATTGGTGATTCAACCTCAAAATGCTACTAACCAAACCTAATACACAACCTAGAATTAGAATTGAACAGCCCTTAATCACATGGGAACAGTTCAAGCTAATTCAACGCGGTTTTGCCGATTCACGGGGGATTCGTTTAGCCTATTACGAGGGAATTTTAGAGATTGTGTCTACGTCAGTCGATCATGAACTAATTAAAACAATTATCGGCGCATTGTTGGAACTGTACTTTTTAGAGATGGAAATTGAGGTTTTCCCGATGGGGCAAGCCACTCAAGAAAAGGTAGAACAAGTCTCTTTACAGCCTGATGAATCCTATAGCTTTGGTAGCCTAAAAAATGTTCCTGACCTTGCCATAGAAGTAATTTTGATCGGCGGCAATACAGAAAAATTAAAGAAATATTATTTGCTCGGAGTCCCTGAAGTTTGGCTATGGGGGGATGGAGTGCCTGATATTTATCAATTGGATGTGAATACACAATTGAGTGATCGCCAACATCAAAAATCATCTACTAGTAAGTTTTTACCCAACCTTGACATTGCGACATTGCAACGTTGTATTTTATGTACATCACCACTTGAAGCCCTGAAAACTTTTAGACAGGCTTTTCGGCAAAGTCTATGAAGGTTTCCTTAGAATTTCTCTACCATTTTCATTGCGATCGCTGTTATAAATGGTGGAGTCGTGCGGACATTGAGCCACAAGTTGGCGAACAGGTTTATTGTCCCTATTGTGGTTATGTGAATACTGTTGAAGTTGTGCAAACCTTTCGCAATGCGGCACGCGGCGGTAGTTGCTTGAGCCAACGCCCAGACGAAAAGTAATATATATAAAGTGCTTTGCATTTTTCTATATATTCTGGGCTTTATATGACTACTACCAATATTATTCTGGCGGGATATCTTGCGGGTGCATCTGATTACATACCCATTGCCAAGCAATTAGAAAAGAAAAATTTAGCCGCCACCGTCGTACCTTTGAAATGGTGGGACTGGGTTCCAACCTTGGGCGGGCGATCGATCGCCCCTATCTTAGAAAAACTTGACCAAACCGTAAATCAGGAATTAGCCAAAACTGGTGCATCGAAAGTAAATATCATTGCCCATTCCGCAGGGGGCTGGTTATCACGGATTTATCTAGGCGATCGCCCCTATTACGACAAAGTTTGGAATGCGCGTTCTAAAGTTGCCAAACTTGTTTGTCTGGGAACTCCCCAACGTAGTCTCGAACCTTGGTCTCTGCCAAATTTAGGCTTTGTCAATGATAATTATCCAGATGCTTTTTACGATGATATTGAATATATCTGTGTAGCGGGAAATGCAATACAGGGTGCAAAATCCACGCCAAAAAGATGGCTTGCCTATAGTAGTTATGAACTCACGATTGGTCAAGGCGATGTCTGGGGTGATGGGATAATTCCGATTGAAGCTGCTTATTTAGATGGAGCTAAGAATATGGCGATCGATGGTGTGTATCATTCACCGCGATCGGGTAAATGGTATGGATCTGAAGAGGTGATAAATATTTGGGCTAAATATCTGTAGTGCATTGAAAAATGTTGCTGCGAGTCCTCTAGATGGGTGGCGATCGCAGGAAATAGCAAATATCAGTCAAAAGGCTTATGAAAAAATGCTCAATTTTGCAACTAACTAGTAGACATTTTGAAAAGACCAATGTATAGTATTGGAGTGTGAGGAGCGAACAAAAGAAAAAGCCTAGGAACGAAACAGGGAAAGTAACCTAGGCTTTTTCTTTTGGTTACCGTTAAAAATAAAAAGAGATTGGCTAATAACCGATCTCTTTTTATTTTATTAGAGATTCAAAAAGCTAAAGGCTTTGCAAAATCCTATCTATTTCTGCATAGACAATAAAAAACCTCGCAAAGCGAGGTTTTTTATTGTCTATGCAGAAATAGGATCGATCCTTACAAGGACAAAAGGTGGCACAACAAGGCTAGTAAATTCTTTTTCTTTGTTTTCATTCCAAGCACTGAGTTCCTCAGATGTAGGATGTCGCAACCAACCATCCTCAATCCATGCTTGCACGACTTGAGTATTATCTTCAGTCAGGGCAATCCCCACATCAACAAGATCTAGCTTTGCCCCGACCAAAATCACCCTTGCCCTTGCCGCATGGGGAGATAACCATTCCCACAGTGCCACATCTACCATTTCCTCTAAATCTTTTCTTGAATTACTCACTAAAATTCCTCGTCATCATCAACTGCGCTATCAGTACCGATAATTTCTAGGTACTTAGCTTTGATAGCTTTAACATCTTGCCATGTTAGCCACTTCGGACTGCCTTGTTCGCGGCTCTGATTTCGCAGTAAATAAGAGGGGTGGAATATCGGCATCACTAAACGACCTTCCCACTCATACCATTGACCGCGCACCTTAGTAATGCCTAATTTCTCGCCCAAGATTGACTTGAGTGATGTCGCCCCTGTTAACAAAATAATTTTAGGATCGACGAGTCGAATTTGCTCCAACAAGTAAGGCTTACAGGTTGTTGTTTCTACTTCAGTGGGGACACGATTGTTTGGGGGACGACATTTGACGGTGTTGCAAATATAAACATCTTTGGTCGTATCAAATCCCACTGATTCCAAGATTTTGTCTAAAAGCTGTCCCGATTTACCGACAAAGGGCAATCCTGATAGATCTTCCTGTTCCCCAGGAGCTTCACCTATGATCAGAATCTTGGCGCTGCGATCGCCTCTTTCGACAACCACATTAGTACGAGTTGGGGCGAGGGGACATTTTTGACAATTACAAGCAGCTTCGCGCAATGCATCTAGACTGGCAAACTGCTCGCTTACTGGTACGGTAGCAGCAGTTGCAGGGCTAGTATTTTTTGCAGAACGTGTATTTTTTGCTGGCGGAGCCTCAGCCACACCATCCGCTTTGGGAAGCTCAGTTAAAGGAACCTCCGATGGAGTCAGATCGAACAGGCTCATTTGTTCTTTGTCAGTCATAGACAGGATATGCGCCCCAAATCAGTAGTATTGCTAATATCTTACCTGTGTCAGCAATATATTGAAACTCAAGTTATGGCAATTTACGCTGATCTTTTCTTTTCGCTTTCAATGATTTAACCATCGCTGGATCAGCATTTTTGCGCCAGACAACACGATTGCCTTGGATTTCCGCACAATGCAATTTTAATTTTTCTTGCCATCTTTGCCAGTGAGAGATTTCTGGCAGACTATCTAACAGTCCCCAGTTTTCCTCTTGTTTTGTCAATTTGGTAAATTTCTCATATTGCGGATAGTCAGGTAGAACGTAAGCATCCTTACAATGCAGTACAGGTGGATTGTCTGAGACTTGATAGTCGCGATAGCGAATGTGTAAATCTCTTAGGTCAATTTGCATAGAGAATTGCATCTTAGGATGTGGCTCACGATCGAAGTCTGGGTAAAACAGATAGCTGATTTTGGGTTTGTGTAGGTGAAATTTGATCAGTGTGGCTCCATCCATTCTGCCTATTGTCCGACTTACACATCCTTCATAGAGCCTCAGCATAGTATCAAGCTTGTCTAAAGCAGAGATATGAATATAGAGAGCATGGTGATCTAGTCTTCCAATTTTGCTATTTCGACAACAGGTAGCGATAAATCCTTCACGTCCTAGATTAAATAGCATCAGGTCAGCAGTGGTGTAAGCAGCTTGGTAAGAGCCGAATAGAGATTTAATATCATTTTGATATTGGCTAGATAGTTGACTGGGTTTGAGTCTTTTGTATGGATTGTCAAAATTGCTGAGGGCAAGAAATACAAGAATGTCTTGACGGCGCTTGTCAGCGATCGCATCCCATTCATCTTGATTGGTTGCCTGTAGAACTAAGTTAAATGCACGGAGGATAGTTCCAAACTCTGCTATTAAAGCTTCAAAGTCTTGTAATTCTTCTCTAATTGGTAATCTGCCGCGTTCTGTAAAAAATTCCATTAGAGGAGAAAGTAATTCGCGATAGTCTTCAAAGCGTTTGGAGACAAGTCTAATCCTAGGTGTTGTCGCTCTTGAACGAAAGCGCGATGCTCTAAAGTTTTGAGCTTGAATTTCATCACGAAATATAAAATAGATTCCTAGTGCCACGGGTACAGAATCGACACCTAAAATTTGATCGATATAGAGTTTTAGTTCTTCTTGTTCATAGTATTTCTGGAATGTATTGCGACTACTCACCACACCGTCACTGTAAGCGATTTGTCCTCTACTCACATCCCCAATTAATACTTGTGCCGATACAATCAGCACTCTTTGGGCTAATTCCCATGCTTTAATTAAGACTTCACGACGTTCTATTTGGGATTCGATAACGTTGATAACATAGCCAAGATTAACAATATCGGCAGTAATGCGATCGCTTGTTGGTCGATAGTATGGGTCCCATCCTGTGCTGGTAAATCCGCGATCGCCAATCCGTTGTATATCTTCACCGTGACCACAACCATAGTCAAAAAAGGTTGAATCTTCTGTAAAGAGTCCTGCTTCTAGAGCAAGTCTTACAGGTTTCGATAAGTCTGGACGATGGATAGCAGCTTTATGGCGATCGATTTTGATATCTTCTTTGAGTCTCTCACCTCTAGATTTCTCTGACGGTGAGGGAAGCAAGATAACTTGATGATCTTTCAGTTCAATATTGTATTCCTGTAAACGTTGTTCCCATCCTTTACGAGTACCAATGGTGCGGGTCTCATGAAATAAGCCGATCGCTTCTTCTTGTTTGGTTAATTGAGCAAATAGTTGATAGTGGGGATAGTCAGAGTTTACAAAAGTTTCTTTGCGATGGAGGATTGGTGGATTGGGAGAGTTGTGATAGTCTCGCTGCTGAACTATTTGGGCTTTTAGGTCAACTTGAATGCTGCGATGTAATGCAGGGTGTGGCTCAGTATCAAATTCTGGATAGAACAGGTAGGAAATCTTGGGTTGTTCGTAATTAAATTTAATGAGCGTAAATTTGCTCTCTTCTGGAAGTAGTAATCTGGCTTGGCGATCGCATTCTTGTAGTTGTGGAGATAAAGAGGCGATCGCTGATATATGAACATAGAGAGCAGTCGGTAGCTTTTTGCCAACTTTGCTTTGTTGACAGAGGGCAATGAGTTGGTTGTGGCTAGACTCTGCGATCATTGCGACAAGAGCTTTATTGAATGTTTAGATTATACTAGTAACACCTCATTACCCAAGTAATTGCTAAGGTAAAGTCATGACTCTAACTTTAACTAAAACGGCTGATCAATACCTCGTCAAGCAGGCTGTGACATGGGAGCAGTTCAAGGCTCTGCAATCTGCTTTTGAAGAGATTGGTGGGGTGCGATTAAATTATTGTGAGGGAGTAGTAGAGATTGTGGGTATTGGGTTATTGCATGAGATGATTTCTGTTCTGATGGGTTTGTTGCTTGGTCAATATTTCTTGATAAAGCGCATCCGCTTTACTGGAACAGGTGCTTATACTCAAACTATTGAACCAAAACTAGAATTTCAAGCGGATTTATCTTATGCATTTGGTGACAATCCTGAACTTACGGATTTGTGTATTGAGATTGTGGTGACTAGTGGCAGCGTCAAAAAGCTAAGAAAGTACCAGTTAAGAAATATTCCTGAGGTTTGGTTTTGGCAAGACGGCAAGATCAAAATTTATCGATTACAGGATGGAGAATATGCACAGGCTGAAGCAAGTGGATGTTTGCCTGATTTGGATATTGCTCATTTAGAGCAGTGTTTGCTGATGGAGTCCCATTTAGAAGCAATGTTGGCTTTTCAGGAAAGATATAAATGATATGGAATTATGGCGATCACTGTTGACCTGTGCGATGTATTCTTGTTGCAACATGTTTTAACAATAAACTGAGTGGAGATCGTTAATGAGTCAAGGGGCTAATGCATTACCAAAGTCAGAACAGCTAAATATTGAAGCATTTTCAAAACTATTTACGCATACAGCGAACTCTTACAAATATCTATTTTTCTTTGCGTTGTTGAATATTCTGAAGAAAAGAAAATTTGAGCAGACTCCTATTGCACTACAGGATCTTATGGTTGAAATGTTGGTCATTGCTTGGCAGGCATATTATCCCCATCGTTTATCGTTTGGCAATAAGGACGCGATCGCTGGCAAATTTGATGCTTTTGCTGAGATTGGGAGCAATCTGTCAGGAGAAGATTTACGACAAGCGATCGCTTCTAAAATGTTAAGTACTACTAAAGAGTTGAAAAAATTTGCTCCTTATCGTCTGATTAGACCATTTTTTGAAATGGAACTTAAGGGAGTTAAAAGTGGTGAGACAAATCAAAACATTGCCGCATTATCCCGCGATCGCTTTCAAGACAAAAAGCCTTTATACTCCATTGACGATCAAGATGAAATAATCTCATTACATCCTGAATGGGCAGAATATTTAAAGACTAACTATGATGTTGTTTGCCAGTGGGCTTTTGCTGCATGGCTAGAATATATGCAAAGGTGTAATTCTAATATTGACAATCTACCAACAAAGCTAGCTTTGTTGTAGGTTGTGATGACCATTAACATTGCATCAATTTTTTGCAGCCTGATAAAGTGCTAATCTTCAACGTGGCGAGCAAGAAGAATTAAGTTTTCTATCTTCCTAATATTTGGATCACCTGATAAGTAGCCAATACCACGATTGAGGTGTAAACGAAACTGTGTGGCAAGAGTTTCTTTGTCTGTTTTTAGTCCATCGTTGTGACACCGTTGTTTTAGGGCAACTATGAGAATGTCTGATAAGTTGCCAGCAAAGACTTGCCAAGTCATCTCTACATTACTATCAGTGAGAATATTAATAATTGATGGTGGAGTAGGCTCAGCTAGAGATTTACAAAATGCCCATCGACAGAGAACATTCCAATTCTCGATATGTGTAGCGCGTTTGAGCTTGAGTAGTTGCTCTCTGGCATTTTGGGAGATTCTGATGTGATCAATAGGGGGTTCCATAGGTCAATAACTTAAATTTGCAAAGCTGTAGTATTTGAGCCAAGCAAAGCTCGGCTCAAATACTACCAAAAATATCCCGATCGCACGGAGGTACGATTAATTGATTCGTCGTAGTCTAGGATATATTCGTGGGCGATTAGTTGATTTTGACGTAGGCGAGTTACTTCTTCTTTGCCGATTTCGGTATCAGTTGAGAGCAGAATCACTTGTTGGCTAGCATTGGGAAAATAGCGATCAAGGAGATTTAACCGATGGGATGAGTCCAAACGACCAAGAGGCGTGTCAATGACGACGGGTAACTGACAGCCTGAAACACGGGCTAATCCCCATAGGAA
>CAIJEA010000309.1 GCA_903819605.1 uncultured cyanobacterium
CGATCTCGAAGCGTCGCCCTTATCTATTAATTTCAAAAAAAGAGGAGATGCTCAGCACCTCCTCTTTTTCTAAGTTTTAGCTAATCCATTCAGGAATTGCTTCTTCCTTAGTATTAGTTCGACGCTCAAGGGTTTGACGCTCAAACTTCATGTGAATTGCACGATTTTGTTCGCCATCGGAAGCTACCGCAAAAATTGGGTAATCTTGGATGCCATCTTGGAAAGAAGTATGGAAGCGGAAAGTGCCATCAGCATTGAGCTTAACTGGGCGACCGCCAATAGTAACCGAGGCATCAGGCTCAGTTGCACCGTAAACAATCAATTCTGCATCAGCTACTAACCAGAACTGGCGAGGACGGATTGGTGTTGATTCGCTAGAAAAGAAACTGTAGCTTGATGCTAGACCAATGCCAGAGTAGTTGATACCGCTAGCGCTAATTGCACCTGCCGCACCCGCAAATAAGCCAGCGCCAGATGGGAACACATAAGAACTTAGCGATTCCGCAGGAATGCCAATTCCTGATTCATGCTGCATAGATCCATAGAGAGAACCTGAGATTCTCTGAACTTCAGCTTCACGAGCAATATTGAATATCTCGTCGTAGGAATTGTCGCTGGTGCTAGTAGAAGTTTCTTCAGGCTCAGAAACTTTCTTCTTGCTTGGCGGAACAAGCGTAAATAAGGTTTCCCCTTTGAGGGTTTGATCCCAAGGAACAGTAATAAAGTTATCTTCTACCCACTCGGATGGAAATACGGGTGGAACATGCACAACTTTAGAACGGGTCAATACTAACCAACGACCATCAGCACAACGATAACCAAGTTCTGCTACATAGTCGCGATCACTGATTGGGATGGGAATATACCATTCACGAGCAAGTTCATCGCTATTGTACTCCTGCAAGTTATTAGGAGTTTGATAGTCCAAATTAACATCAGTGGCATCGTATAGACGCAATGCCAACTGTTGTCCGCCTTGCTTTCTTAGTTCTTCTTTTTGGGTGTTAGGTACATCCCAATAAACGTATGCCCATTGTGGATCACGAGGCAGTAGAACAATGCGGCTCTCACCATAGCCATTTGGTAGGTCACCAATACTTTTATCAATGGCGGCAAGTGCTTCTAGATTTTCTTCTGTTTCTTCACTACCCAAATCGAACTTTGATGCTTCCACGGTTTCTTGTGTCTCCGAATTATTACTATCTACTTGGGATGAGGCTGATCCTTGAGCCATAAGAATAGTTTGGATATCAGCTAGTAGCTGAGATTTTCGCATTCGACTATAACGAGAAATCTCTAACTCAGCTGCTACTTTGCGAAGTTGACGCAAGGTCATCTCTTCTAGGGGAGGACGTTCCCTCGCCATACAATTAACCTCCAGCTTGTAATTATGTCTACTTCGGCTTTACTAACCCTGTACTTTTTTCTTAATTATGAAAATTAATTTAATAATAAGAAATTGCTAGGGCGCTAACCTGAAGATGCAGTCTGTCGCTAACTACATTCTGCCAAATTTTTTTAGATGGTCAATGGCTGAAGAATTTATCTTCTAAAGGTTTAGGCTAGTTGATCGAGTTTTTGAAATTACAGTTCATAGCCAAAACGATACACCTGTCATTGTTGTGGGGATCGTACTCATATTTTTATCAGGGGATCGTAATGTCAAGAATTCATGACATTACGATCCCCCTCTTTGGATACTAGGGGAGTTTGCCCTAAAAGCCATAAGATTAGAGGGTCAACAAATATGTAATTTTATAAATTTATAGATATCAAGGTGTAAATATGAATGCAAGATACGGGTTTTTAAATAAGTCTTTAAAAGATTCTTTGCAAGGCTTGTGTCGTTTAGCGATCGCTTTTGCATTAATAGTATTGGTAATATTTGCTGGCATTACGCCCGAAGCTAATGCGGCTTTGTTTAGCAAAAAAGGTGACTCTTTAACAACTAAGGAAGTCCAAACCCTTGTAAATGCAGGGTTGACAGGTAATTATATTGCTGATACTACTGACACAATCAAAACTTTACGGGAAGCAATAAACTTGCCAGAAGATGCTGAAAATCGTGCAGCAGTGAAAACATCGGCAAGATATAAGATCAATGCTTATGTTTCACGCTATCGCGCCGATCGCGATAAAAGTGGTTTGTATTCTTACACAACAATGTCAACTGCATTAAATACTTTAGCGGGTTACTATAACGGTTCAACGAAGCGCGCTGTCCCTGCTAAAACTCGCGATCGTCTGTTGCAAGAATTTGATCGTGCCGAAGCAGCCCTCGCCCAAGGTCGTTAGTTTTATTTTTAGGAACTGAATTCTACAGTTTCCTACTCCCTCCCCGCCAAAAAAATAGGCATTGTAGAGTGAATAGTTAGTGTTGCAAGGCAGAGCCTTGCACCGCTAACTATTCACTGGGAAGTGAGTAAAACGGTCTAATTACTGTGAGGATGGTGAACATTGGCAACAGGATTGACAACAATATACGAGGCTTTGCATCAAAACCCGCAAACCCATGAGTTTGTCGAAGAGTTGCACCAAACTGAGGCAAAAGAATTTTGGCATCGGGCGATCGCCGTTCTCCAGCAGTTTTCCATGCAATCGCCTCTTAAAGGTTTGTTGTTAACGCACCATCCTTATATCTTTGCAAATGTGGCATTTCAGCACAAGGATTTACAAACTTGGGTATTTACTACCAGTAAATCATCATTGTTTCCTACGGGCACTTTACCGATTGGCGATACGCAAGTTGTATCAATTCCGAAATCCGATGCGCTTAATCAAGAATGGATCTGCATTTTAATTACGGCAACGTTTAGTGCCTTAGTAGTTTCTTCCCAAAAAAGCCATAGTTGTCTTTGGTCGCTGCATCCCATTGCTATAGAAACTGCGATCGCCGCCTTAACTCCTCGTGTCCGTCGTTCCGAACAACAAGCATTACTACAAACTACCCTGCAAAAATTCTCATTCCAAATGCCTCCTTATCAAGTCATGGCAAGATTTGGAGCAATTTTAATGGCTCAATCTTCTATCCACCAAGAGTTACCGATCCCCGAAATTCAAGAAGTTGATATCATCAAGGCAATTACCCATGAGGTTAGGACTCCACTGACAACGATTCGGATGTTAGTGCGATCGCTAAAACGTCGCAAAGATATATCGGCGGAAGTGAAAACTCGCTTAGATCGCGTTGATGCTGAATGTACGGAGCAGATTGAAAGATTTAATTTGATTTTTGAGGCGGCGCAACTTGATAGCTATCCGATTATGTTAGAGGCTACTCAAATCGGAGATATTTTGAGCGATGGATTTATGCGTTGGCAAGAACATGCTGGAAGAAGACAGATTTCTCTGGAAATGATTTTACCGACAGAAATTCCTGCGATTTCAAGTAATAGTTTACTTCTCTCTCAAGTTCTAAATGGATTAGTCGATCGCCTTGTTCGTAGTTTTCCGCCCG
>CAIJEA010000310.1 GCA_903819605.1 uncultured cyanobacterium
CAATCGCTTACCTTCAAGCCCAGTAATCCAAGTTGGCGCTAATTCCTGCAAAATTTCTGTTGTTGCGCGACCAACGATTTGCTGATTAGCAAATACAAATGCACCCTTATCCGTTTCTTGAATAAAAATATCTTTGAGGTCAATCCCCTTAGATTTCGCAAAACCTAACAAAGCCTTAGTCGGTTCTCCCTGTGGATCGCCATTAACAAACGCCGAGCCTATTGATGGACCCTTAAGTTCTAGACTGCGATCGCTTTGTTGTGTTGGCAAGCCTTCGATTAATACGGCAAGACGACGAGGTGTACCATAAACACTGACTTTGCTCGTAGTTAGTTGGTGTTCATTTAAATTTTTCGGAATGCGCTCTTGCCATTGGCGCAAAGCATCGACAATAAAACTAGCAGGTAGCTCTTCAGTACCAACTTCTAACAAAAAACTTGCCATAACTACGAGTTGAGGGACTATTTCAGTTTAGCGCTTTGGTGTGTAAAAACTTAAGGTGCTGGTGTCACTGTTATTGGGTAAGGACTCTAGCTGTTTGGGTTTTAATTTTATTCGCTGTGCCACTTAGCATAAAATAGCTATAGATTAACTTTTATTGAGCAGGAATTCTGAAAGAGGCAACACATGGGGCAAACACTCGAAGCTATAGCAATCGATTATAAAACCGAAAGCTATCGCGATGCCTACAGTCGAATCAATGCGATCGTCATTGAAGGCGAAGCTGAGGCGTACAGCAACTATCTCCAATTAGCGGAGCTGCTGCCCGAATTTACTGAAGATTTTACCAAATTGGCAAAAATGGAGGAGCGTCACAAAAAAGGTTTTACCGCTTGTGGTAAAAACCTTAATGTCACACCTGACATGGATTTTGCTCAGCAATTCTTTGCTGAATTACATGGCAATTTCCAGAAAGCATTTGCAACAAGAGATATTGTTACCTGTCTGCTGATCCAATCGCTTATTATTGAGTGCTTTGCGATCGCAGCTTATAACATCTATATACCTGTAGCCGATCCTTTTGCGCGCAAAATCACTGAGGGCGTAGTCAAAGACGAATATTTACATCTTAACTTTGGCGAAAATTGGTTGCAAAATCATTTTGATGATTCCAAGGTAACCCTTGAGCAAGCTAATCGTCAAAACTTGCCTATAGTTTGGAAAATGCTTAACCAAGTCGAAACCGATGCCAAAGTTCTTGGTATGGAAAAAGAAGCTTTGGTTGAAGACTTCATGATCCAATATGGCGAAAGCCTTAGCAAAATCGGCTTCAATACCCGCGACATTATGAGAATGTCTGCAATGGGTTTGGTAGCTGCTTAGTAGCAATTAGCTGTTAGTTGTTAGCATTTAGCTAATTCCCAACAGCTAATTATTTCAATTATCAAAAAAAGAAATTATTATTTCTAGAAATTCTAAATAAAAAAGCTAACAGCTAATAGCTAATAGCTAACTGCTAATAAAAAACTGGTAACCGCAATCGATGTTTGGTCTCATTGGGCATTTGACAAGTCTTGAACACGCTCAGTCTGTAGCAAGGGAATTAGGCTATCCCGAATACGCCGATCAAGGTTTGGAATTTTGGTGTAGCGCCCCGCCCCAAATCGTCGATCGCATCAAAGTTACGAGTGCAACAGGTCAGCAGATCGAAGGATTGTATGTGGAATCCTGCTTCTTACCTGAAATGTTGGCAGGCAGCAAAATTAAAACTGCTATTCGCAAGATCCTTAATGCGATGGCACACGCACAAAAACATGATATCGATATCACGGCTTTGGGTGGATTTTCTTCGATTATTTTTGAGAATTTTAACCTTAGTCAAATGTCAAGTGTACGGAATATTCAACTTGAGTTTAATCGCTTTACTACGGGTAACACCCACACTGCTTACATTATTTGTCGTCAGATTGAAGAAGCTAGCCGTAAGTTCGGCATTGATTTAGCAAAAGCAACGGTGACTGTTTGTGGTGCAACGGGGGACATTGGCAGTGCGGTTTGTCGTTGGCTCGATGCTAGGACAAATATCAAAGATCTATTACTAGTTGCTCGTAATCAGGAACGTTTGCAAGAGCTACAAGCTCAACTCGGTCGTGGCAAAGTCATGGCGATCGAAGAAGCCTTACCGCAGTCAGACATCATTGTCTGGGTGGCAAGTATGGCAAAAGGAATGGCGATCGACTCTACAACTCTAAAGCGTCCTTGCATCCTGATCGACGGTGGTTATCCTAAAAATATGTCTACCCTTGTTCAAGAAGAAGGTATTCATGTAATCGACGGTGGTATAGTCGAGCATAGTCTTGATATTGACTGGAAAATCATGAAAATCGTCAATATGACAGCACCCGCGCGTCAGCTTTTTGCCTGCTTCGCTGAAGCGATGCTATTAGAGTTTGAAGGTTGGCATACCAATTTCTCTTGGGGACGGAACCAAATCAGTATTGAAAATATGGAAAAAATTGGCGAAGTTTCGATTAAACATGGATTTAGACCACTCATCAACTAAAAAATAGAGAGTCGCAAAGCGACTCTCTATTTTTTAGTTGATAATATATTTCTCCCATTCGTTGTGGTTGCCCGATCGCAGATATTTTGTTACCTCGAAGTGCAAACCACTATGAGGACGGCGAGGTTGTTTTTTAAGTGGCATTCCCGCCTCTTTGGGTGTGCGATTGCCTTTTTTGACATTGCAACGCACACACGCAGTAATAATATTGTCCCAACTATCAACACCACCACGCGATCGCGGCATGACATGATCGAGTGTTAAGTCATCGCCCGTATGCCCACAGTACTGACAGGCGTGGGAGTCACGATGGAGGATATTGCGGCGTGTAAGCGGAATTTCTTTGTAAGGAATGCTGATATATTGCAGCATTCGGATCACTGTAGGCAAAGGCATTCCAGGATAAACCATTTTGCCATTATGTTCGACTTGCTCTGCTTTGCCTTTTATAACCAACACAATAGCGCGCTGCCAATTTGTGATGTTCAGCGGTTCATAGGATGCATTTAGTACAAGGACTTTTGCCATTACCATCCAGCAGACTTACATGAGATGCTAGCACAGCTAACTCAAATCAGCCACAAAAAACCAAAATTAGAGATCCTACTTTTTGCCTAGTCTACTTTTTATTCTCCATCTCCTGCCTTCCATGCGATCGCCTTACTAATCTGCGGATCGGGTAACTTGCGCGTAATTACGGCGGCAGCAAGAACTAAAGCAGTTGATACCCAGAGACATCCCACTAAACCTGCAAACTGATACACCAATCCCGATAACACCGTTCCTACTAAGCGTCCGCCCGAATTTGCCATGTAGTAAAAGCCCACATTTAGGGCTACTTTGTCATCATCGGTAAAGGCGAGAACTAGGTAAGAATGTACCGATGAGTTAAAGGCAAAGACTACACCAAAAATCAGTAAGCCAACCATGATGACTAGGTTGGCGGGGAGATTTAATTGTAAGGCGATCGCAATAATCGCAGGAACCGCAATTAGGGAAGTTGTCCAAAATCGTACAGTTTGCGATCGCGGCGGCTGACCTGAACCAAAGTGCTTAATTAATGTCGGTGCAAGGGATTGAATGATGCCATAGCCAATCACCCAACAAGCTAAGAATCCCCCAACTTGATAAAACGACCAACCTAAAACACTTCGCAAAAATACAGGCAATCCCACCACAAACCACACGTCTCTCGAACCAAAGAGAAAGAATCTAGCTGCGGATAGAAGATTAATTTCAGGACTTTTGGAAAAGAGTTGTTTGAATTTAACTTTCGCCCTGATTTTGCCCATGCCCTTAGGTAGGAATAAGCCTGTGAACAAGAGCAGGAATAAACCTCCCGCCATAATCCATAGAGAATTCACAAACCCGCATAGTCCTAATAAAGCACTTCCTACAAAAAAGCCCACACCTTTCAGCGCATTCTTAGAACCTGTGAGAACTGCCACCCATTTAAATAAAGCCGACTGAGCATCCTGCGGTACGACTAAGCGAATCGCACTTTTGGTACTCATTTTCGTCAAGTCTTTAGCAATCCCTGAAAAAGCCTGAGCGATCATCACATAGAGAACCGATAACCATTGCGCCCATTCAGGGTTAAGAAAAGATAACAGCACTAAG
>CAIJEA010000311.1 GCA_903819605.1 uncultured cyanobacterium
GCGTGAATATTTCTTTTCAATTCCATAGGTAGCGAAGACAGATAAACCCACTACTACCGCAGGAATCATAATAAATACTGAATTAATGGCTCTTTGTAATGGGATCAAGCGATCGCTATGAGCAAAAATAGAATTATCGGTAGTTATGGGTGCATCTGAGCAGGGCAGTAGTTTCGAGACGGTAATAGCGCCAATTACAATGCCCACCATCAGCATCGACCATACGATCCCCACTAATTTAGAACGTTCCTCTTCATCAGAAATATCTACCAATAAAGCCGCGAAAGGAGTAGAGCTTAAACTCACAGCCATTCCATAGATTGCAAACATCACACCCAACAAGATCGCCCATGCGTAGGTCATACCATTCCAACCAATCTCATGCAGGCTCTGTCCCAATTGCCACATAACTTGGATCAGAATAAAGGCAACCACCGCAAATATAGCGGCTCCAATCCATATATAGCCAGAACGATGCATTGCAAATATTTTTTTGGCATCGGAAGTTTGCCCAAACCAGACTCTCGCGGGCGAAACAAATAAAGGAATGGCAATAAAACCTGCGGCAACAGTAGCAGGAAAGGTTAATTCTTTAATCATCAGGCGACTGAGCAATCCTGCAATCAGCAAGGACATAATGCCCAATCCCATTTGATATAGACTAATCCGAAACATTTGAATGAGTGGCAATTTCGGAGGTAAGTCTTCACCATTTAAGGTTATGTCAGTTTGATCGTTCATTTTCGTTATGTTTGCTTATTTCAATTTTTAAGAGCGCTGAATCTGGAAATATAAAAACCAATAAAAATTTTATTATCCCAAACTTCCGCAGAATTGCTCTAGCCTTATCGCGAAACAAGTTCATAGACTCTAATCGATCCAGATATTGGGTTCGGCTGCAACAAAGTGCCGATCGTTACATTTGTATTGAGAACAAACCTATGAATTCTATATTAAGAAACTCAAGTTTTTTGTTGATTTTTAGTGTGGTTCTATGCTGGAACCATATCAATACAGGTGGCTATGCAGGCGAACCACCTCAAATTATTCAACCTAATCGAATTGCATCAATTAAACAGCTTAAACAAGAAGAAATTAAGCAAAATCTCAATGAGAAATTACTAATAGCATCTCAAAATGGCAAAACTGATGAGGTGCGATCGCTGCTTGCGAAAGCAGTCGATGTTAATGTGCGTGATGAATATGGCTGGACACCGTTGTTATGGGCGGCAATGAATGGTAATGCCGATATCGCGAGGGTCTTGTTAGCGGCAGGTGCAAATCCTAATACGCGCAACAAGTATGGATGGACACCGCTAATGTGGGCAGCAGGTCAGGGCTATGGCGAAATCGTGCGATCGCTCATTGCCTCTGGTGCAAGACTAAATGCACAGGATCGTAATGGATGGACAGCAATTATGTGGGCATGGGACGGTAGACATGATGAGACAGTAGCAATTTTACGAAGTGCTACTCGCGATTTCTAATATAGCAATCAAGTTTTGCGACGTTAAGCATAGATGACGCTTCGCGCTATCTATCCTTTTTGACAAGAATGTTGATGGCTATACTTTTCTCAAAACAAATAAATTACCTTCATTACCTCTCCCAATTCGTAAATCCCGATCGAGATAAGTTGTTTCGAGCCAGCCTTTTTGATCCTCGCGCTTAATTTGGAAGTCAATCGCTAATAATTTTTTAGGCGATCGCAAAGTATTGATAAAGCTGTTGATGTCTTGATAACCAACTAAGGTTTGGGAACCCGCTACTAATCTCTCAAAATTGACCTTCACCCGTTTTTCGGAAACCACTGTAAAATTTGCACAAACACTCACTAGCCCACCTAACAATGGCAAACCTTTAATCTCTGCAACGTTAAAGATTTTGCCTTCGGACACGCGCAAGCACTGATAAATATTGCCCAATTTATAAAGTGGAAAGCGATCGATTCCCAAAAGCTCTTGGCTCGTGGTAAACATCAACAGCCAATTGCCATCTAACAATTCAGGTGTTTGTGTTGGCGCAGAAGTAGGGTTTATTTCTTCAAGATAAGCAACTGCCGAAAAAATCGCTTTGCGTTGATTTTCTGACATTTGTAAGCCGCGATTCACAGGGGCGATCGCATTGAGGAGATTTACTTTGCGAGTTGAGATAGTCATGAGCCTATTCTATAGCTATAGCCAAGTAAGTTATATCGCCTTGCCCTCACACCTGAACTAAGAAATTTAGGACTTACGTAAAAATGATTTGAAACCCGCATTTAATCGTAGGGGCAATTCATGAA
>CAIJEA010000312.1 GCA_903819605.1 uncultured cyanobacterium
ACTTGATCGGGATTATCAAGGGTTTCTGCTAATTCGCTAAGGTAATTGGGAAGGGTTTGTGGATGATTTTGGTTGATGTGCTGTTCACGCTCTTCAGTAAGCTCAACTTTAGCGTTTAGATAGGGACATGGGAAAAAGCGACTTATGGGGGAGAAGGTTTCATATTTAGCAAAAATTCTATAGGAAAACTAGGTTTATTGGCTACACGGATTATCTGGAGTAAACTGAGTGCATTTTGAGCTGTAGGATGCTCTGTACCAATTTTTTGCTTGTAAATTTGGATGGTGCGTTGGATGAACTGTAAAGCTTCAGGACGACGTTGTGTATAGTAGAGTTTAGCTAAGTTGAATAAGCTATCAGCGACATTAGGATGTTCTAATCCTAATTGTAATTCCCTAATTTTGAGTGATCTCAGCAAAAGAGATTCAGCTTTACCGTACTCCCTTTGCAAATAACAAAGTAATCCGAGATTGTTGATAATAGTTGCAACATAGATATGATCTGCTCCTAGTTCCTGTTCAGAGATTTCGAGCGATCTTAGATAGCGAGGCTCGGCTTCGTCGTACTTCCTTTGTACTCGGTAAAGTTCTGCTAGATTATTGAGACTGTTGGCAACATAGAGATTGTTTTCCCCTAGTTGCTGTTCCCTGATTTCAAGGGATCGTAGATAGTGAGATTCAGCTTCACCATAATTCTCTTGCAATTCGTAAAGCGCCCCAAGATTGTTGAGGCTGTTAGCGACATCAATATGCTCTGATCCTAGCTGTTGTTCTTTGATTGCAAGTGAGCGTAAAAAAAGAGGTTTAGCTTCACTGTATTGTCCTTTCGCTCGATAAAGTTCTGCGAGATTATTGAGAATGTGGGCAACAGAAAGATTGTCTACTCCTAAAATTTTAATAGCCCAAATCAAACCTCTTTGATAAGGCTCTTCTGCAAGTCTATAGAATCCCTGACCTTTATAAAATCTTGCAATACCGTCAAATACCCAAAATAAATTATCTTCAGGCTCAGGAATATCTTCTAGCATTTCACTGCTAACCATTTCCATATGGGGAATTGCAGGTGTTATCTTGGCAATATCTTTTAAGGTTGGGGTATGTGGTATTTGTCTAGATATCTTGAGTAAAGTAACAACTACCTGTTTTCTGAGAGATAACCATTCGGGATGTGGTTTCAATTGAAACTGAAAATATTCTCGCAAAAGCTGATGCAATTCATAAATACCCTGTTGTGTCCGTTCCAACAAATGCAGATTTAACAACTCATCATCACGACAAGCCTCCAAATCCTCCTCATCCACATCACTCATTGCATCTATGACCCACCGCCAATGAATCGGCGCAAGCGCAAACAACGACAGTAAACAAGCCAGCTTTTGCGCTCCCTCAGACAATTCTTGCCAACTCAAATCGAACGCCGCCGCCACATTTAGCTTAGCGGTCATCTCTGCCAAAGCCATTCTCTGCGTATCAGTCAGCGCATCTTGCTGTAACTTCTTCTCATCCAAACGTTCCTGCATCTTGGCAATCGACAGATCGGGTTTCCTTGCCAGATAACGCCCTACCAACTCGATCGCCAAAGGCAACCGCCCCAACCACTCACAAAGCTTCTCGATTTCTGCATCACTCCCACGACGTGGATCGGCTTCAGGCAAAAACGACCTTAGCAAATCCGCCGCCGCCACTAACACCAACACATCTAACGGGTAATGCTGCATCGCATTCCCCAATCCCAACCGCGTCGTTGCCAATACCCGAAATTTCCCATTCAGAGGCGGCAAAAACGGCTCCACATTCCCATAATCTTTCACATCATCCAACACCACCAACATCTGTCCCTCCAACCGTTCCGATAGCCGCCGCCAGCAATGCCCTGCCAACTTCTCGCCGCTATCCAAACCGTCAGGCATTATTTCCCCAAGCTGCACCTGTACAAAATCCTGTAACTGGGTCGGCAAAGTCCCCTCATTTGCCCGTAACCAACAGATTCCACCGCTATAGTCTGTCAACAAATGTCGTAGCGAATATTGCAGGGCAAGTTCCGACTTCCCTACACCACCCATCCCTTTCACAAAAGCTGCTATCGCCACCCTCTTATTTTGCTGCAAAAGTTTATGTAATTTTTGCAGGTCATCATCCCGTCCCGCAAAAAAAGTCACATTAGTCTGCGGCAAATTGATCAGGCTGCCCGTCCGTTTTGCCTCCCGAATAACTTGGTTGTAGTTGATTGTCTGTGCGATGTTACCAATTGTGAGGTCGCGCCCCACATCAATACCATGTAAAGCCGACTGTTGATTTTTTGGATCTGTCGTCATGTTGCCTCACCCAAGATTAAGGCGATCGCCCAATCGATGATTGCATTGCGATCGACCATCGCACCCAACTCATCCGCCTCTATTTGTATTTTATAGTATCCACAAAAAAGCGCTTTGATTCTACAAATCTAAACCTTCAGGAAACTGTGGATCGAGAATTTGGGTTAGAGAGTAAGGTAGTATGAAAAATCAAACCCCAAAAGAGAGTTGCGGCACGAAGCGCCGCAACTCTCTTTTGGGGTTTATGTCTTAACTCATTTGGCTATAGCTTTAATTTTCTATGCCTTCGCCCATAGTCGATCTATGGAGATTGGAATAAAGCAATTTGATGGGGTTGAGTGCGATTAGGCGCGATCACATTGGCAGAACTCTCAATTATTTTCGTAGCGAAGTTAGGAAGCAATCCAAAGAAAACGATGATTAGAGCAAGCGCGATCGCAGGAAACTTCTCTTGCCACTGAGCAAAGGGAATCAGATCGACCGATTTTTCACCATCCTTACGAACGGAGAAGCGACCAAAGAATACGCGATCGATCATGATCAGGAAGTAGACTGCCGTTAAACCTGTGCCAATCATGCAAAGAATTGTTTGTACAGGGAAAATGGAAAAGCTACTGCGGAAGATCACAAACTCAGCAATGAAGCCGATCATTCCTGGTGTGCCTGCACTTGCCATCGCTGCCAAAATCATTAACGAACCAGTGATTGGTAAACCTCTTTCGGGATTGAGTAAGCCATTGAGATAGTTAAGATTACGAGTTCCTGTTTTCTTATAAACGATGCCAACCAAAATAAATAACAGAGCGGATATCAATCCGTGACTTACCATCTGGAAGGTTGCACCCAATAGAGAAAGTGGCGTGGCGGTAGCTAAGGCTAACAAAATATAGCCCATGTGACCGACAGAGCTATAGGCAACCATCTTTTTCATGTCAGTTTGGGTGATTGCGGTGAGGCAACCATAAATCACACTGACGACTGCCCAACCAGCTAGAAAAGGAGCGATCGCTTGCCATGCATCGGGAAGTAAACCTAAACCAAAGCGCAATAGTCCATAGGTTCCGAGTTTGAGTAGAACTCCTGCAAGCAATGTAGAAACTGGAGTCGAAGCTTCAACGTGGGCATCGGGTAACCAAGTATGCAATGGCACAATCGGAATTTTAATTCCGAAACCAAGTAAGAGCAGAATCAGCAAAATCCCCTTAGTGGTTTTCGAGGCTTCTTCAAGATTTAAGTCTTGATAGTTAAAGGTGAAGCCAGAAACATCGCTGCTGCCAAAGGCTGCCATTCCAAAGAAAGCAGCTAAAATTAGCACGCCAGATATGGCAGTGTAAATCAAAAATTTGGTCGCTGCATAACCACGCTTTTCACCGCCCCAAATCGCAATTAATAGATAAAGCGGAATTAGTTCCACTTCAAAGAAGAGGAAAAAGAGAAGTAGATTTTCTGCAAGAAAAGCTCCATTTACACCACCACCGAGTAGCAATAATAATGGGAAATAGAGATTTGGACGTTGGATGTCAGTGCTGATATAAATAGCGATACTTAACAGTAAGCCATTGAGTAAAACCAACGGAAATGCGAGACCATCTATGCCTAGTCGATAACTAAGTCCAATCTGATCTAACCAAGCTAATGATTCACGCATTTGCAAAGAAGCAAAGCTCATATCAAATTTGGTCAGTAGAAATAACGACCAACCAAAGGTAGCGATCGCGATTACTAAAGAAATATTGCGTAACTGTTTGGAGTTGAGTGCTCCTCCCAATAAAACGATAAGAAGCGCACCTGCGATCGGTACCCAAACTAATGTGCTAAGCATGTTTGATTAAAAAATAATTATTAAATCTAGTAGAACCTAACTAAATTTTCAGAACCGTAGGCGTTGAAAATTTAGTTAGATTTAATTCAGACCATAAAAAGCAGCAAAACCGATCAGGATTAGACCAATCAAGATCGTCAGGACGTACTGCTGTAATCTACCAGTCACTGTATATTTCAAGCTCTCGCCGCTGAAGATTGAAGCAAATCCTAAAAAGTTAACTGACCCATCAACTAAATAGCGATCGACCCAAGCTAAAATCTTGGAGCCGCCACCGACAATTAATACAACCGTATATTTGTAGATAGCTTGCACGTACAAATCATAGGCTAGTAGATCTTGAACTGCTTTCCACGCATTACGGGTAATCTTGGGTGGCATTGGCACAGAACTACCAGCCTCATAGGGCTTGATATAAATATAAGCGCCTATACCAAAGCCCATAAAACCTGAAAGTGCTAATACAACAGTGCCCCAGATATCGACTGTATCTAAGTCAATATCGACAAATTCCCAAGATGGTAGCAATATTGGCACAAGCAAAGTAATGATTGTTAGGGCAACTAGAGGAATCGCTACTTGCCAAGCAACTTCGGGAGCACGGCGGGTTTTGGGTTGGGGCTGTCCTAGAAAGACGAGTGCAAAGATTCGCATCAGTCCAAAGGCAGTAATGCTATTGACTAATAAAGCGATCGCAATCAGCCAAGGATTACTATTCCAAAAGGTTTCTTCCCATCGCAAAAGTGTCCAAAATCCGCCAAAAGGAACTAGGGCAACTAGGCTAAGAGAACCAACGATAAACGCAACCAAAGTGGCTGGCATTCGTGTTTTTATCCCACCCATTTCCGTAAGATCTTGGGTCACTGTGGTCATCATTACTGCACCAGAACTGAGAAATAGCAAAGATTTGCTGATGCCATGACTAAAGAGCAATCCCAAAGCCAAGTCAGGTTGTTGCATCCCAACAGCGATAAAAACTAGACCGAGATAGGCGCTAGTCGAGTGTGACAATGCTCGTTTTAGATCGATTTGAGCGATCGCTACTAACGAAGCCCCGATCGCCGTAATCGTTCCAATCACCACGGAGACTTCAGCCGCCACAGGAAAAAGTGATAAAACGGGCTGAAATTTAATCAGCACATAGGCTCCTGCACCTACTACCACTGAATTTCTTAAAATTGAAGCAGGATTAGGTCCTTCCATAGCCTCATCAAGCCATAGGTGGAGAGGAAACTGAGCACATTTTCCTAGTGGTCCTGCAATTAGGGCCAAGCCTAGTAGAGTGCCGAGTTGTTGATGCTCAGAAAAATAGGCGATCGTTTGGGGATTATCAGCCCATGCTTTTAAGTCAGAGAAGTTAAGACTGTTAGTGAGATTGGAGAGTGTGACTACAGCCATTAACAAGAATAAATCACCGACTCGTTTAGTCCAAAATGCATCTCTTGCCGCTGTTACTACCAAAGGCTGGGCATACCAAAATCCCACTAATAAGTAGGTCGATAAAGTGAGCATTTCCAGCAAGGCATAGCTAAAAAATAATGAATCACTAAAAGCAATGCCTGTAATTGCTGCCTCAAAGAAGCCAATCAGAGCACAAAATCTCGCGATCGCCCAATCAGTCTCTAGCGAACCTAATCCATACACTTGAGAGATTAAGCTCATTGTGGCGATCATCACTGATGCGCCAGCACTAACTGGAGAAATAACAAAAGAGCATACAAGATTTAAATCAAAGGCTTGAAACCAACTGAACTCAAATTGTTGGGCTGGTTCTCCCCAAATTGATGTTAATAGCCAACAACTATGTAGTAGGGCAATTACAGTCATCAACATATTTAGGTAGACCGCAGGACGAGGCCCAGTTTTTCGCACTAACCTTAATGACCAAGGTAGAGTGAGTCCTGCGCCCAGCAAACCATAGCAAGGAAGTAGCCAAGCTGTTTCTAGGATCATTGATTCTACTATAGAGTTTTTACTATGTTTATATTAATATTTATCAGGTATTTAAAATCAAATACAGTAACTATCAGAAAAATTGAGGTAGTGTTTCGCACCACCTTAATTTTCTTTTAAATACGGCATTTTACATAACTAAAAGGTAAAGAGAAATTTTTAAAAGCGCTGCTTTGCAGCACTTTTAAAAATTTCTCTAGGTTTGATGACAGCAGAAGACCCTGTAAGTAGCCAGTTATGTATAGCCAAAACCAACCCCAGAAGATAGAGGCGGCAGCGCCATCTCTATCTTCTGGGGTTGGTTTATTAAAACAAGTTATGTATAGCCA
>CAIJEA010000313.1 GCA_903819605.1 uncultured cyanobacterium
GATATTTTAAAAGCCTTGCAAAGCAAGGCTTTTAAAATATCTATGGGTTCTTTTACTCGAAACCTGCTGCAAAAAAGTCATAGCTCAGGATTGTGACGAAATTGTTACAATGTGTTGATAGTTATTAGAAAATATTTATGGTTCAAGCTTCATCGCCTACTTTTTCGCGTAAAGATTGGCAAAAGGGATATGAATCTCTCCGCAGTGAGCAAGCTTACTGGATTGATGAAGTTGAGGGGCAAATACCAACGGAGTTAGAGGGAACTCTATTTCGTAACGGACCTGGACAGCTTGATATCAATGGGCAAAAGTACGGACATCCTTTTGATGGGGATGGAATGATCTGTGCGATCGCGTTTAAAGACGGTAAGGCTCACTTCTCGAATCAATTTGTGAAAACACCTGAGTTTTTAGCAGAGCAAAAAGCAGGAAAAATCTTATATAGAGGTGTATTTGGAACCCAAAAGGCTGGGGGATGGCTCAGTAATATATTTGATTTACGCAATAAAAACGTTGCAAATACGAATGTGGTATATCAGGGTGGCAAGTTATTAGCTCTATGGGAAGCTGCACGACCCTATTCGCTCAATCCTAAGAATTTAGATACGTTGGGCATAGAAACTTTTGACGGTAAGCTAGCTTCAGGACAAGTTTTCACTGCACATCCAAGGCGGGACGATCGCACGGGGGATTTGTGGGGATTTGGTGTGCAACCAGGACCGAAGTCTACCATCTCTATTTATCAAGTAACAAATCAAGGTGAGTTAAGAACTGAATCACAGGTAAAAGTATCAGGCTTTTGTTTTTTGCATGATTTTGCTTACACGCCAAACTACAGGATTTTCATGCAGAATCCTGTGTCTTTTAAGCCATTACCCTTCATGCTAGGTCTAGCAACAGCAGGAGAATGTATTGAATTAAAGCCAAATTCCCCTAGTCAATTTTTGCTAATCGATCGCCATGGCAACCTGCAAACTTTGGAAACCGATCCTTGCTTTGTATTTCATCATTGCAATGCCTATGAAGTGGGCGATGAAATTATTTTGGATTCGGTTTGCTATCCTGACTATCCCAAGTTAGAACCAAATACCGACTTTCGGAATATTGATTTTGACAAGGTGATTGCGGGTCAGTTATATCGCTTTACGATTAACCCCAAACTTGGCACAGTAGAACGCAAACTAATATTAGAACGATCTTGCGAGTTTCCTGTAGTGCATCCCCGTTGTGTGGGGCAGAAACATCGCTATGCCTATATTGGCGCGATCGCAAAAAATTCTGGTAATGCACCGTTGCAAGCAATCGCTAAGGTCGATATGGAAACTGGCAAACAAGAATTTCATAGCTTTGCACCACGAGGGTTTATCAGTGAGCCAATTTTTGTACCCCGCGATCGTAATGCCGACAGTGCTGAAGATGATGGATGGGTACTGACGTTAATTTTTGATGCAACACACAATCGTTCAGACTTAGTGATTCTGGATGCTCAAAACATATCGGGTCAGCCCGTAGCCACATTGCACTTAAAACATCATGTCCCCTATGGTCTTCATGGAAGCTTTACTAACGAAGTTTTTTAAAAGAAAGCGTCGCTTCACGCCGCTTTCTTTTAAAAAAGATCAAGGGCAAAATGTCCATGGGTGCCACTGTAGCCATCTGTAAAATCAGTATGAAAGGATATTAGTACTCCCCGATATGCACCTTTGTAATTGTCAGAATGATAGCGACGACTACGGGGATTGTATTTGATATAAACACCGTCAGCGATCGCGGGCAAGTTAGCCTCAGGCAACTCGTAACGAAAATGAGCAGCATAATTTTGTAATGCTTGTAATGCTTCTTGTGTATTGTCAGCACAGATGCCAAAAATATGATAGTCAGACTGTTTAGTTAAGTAATCTAGAGCTTCGCAGATTTGCGATCGGCGATCTGGAGTTGCAGTTTCGACAGCTAAGTCACTTAGTTCCCATAAAACTCGCTCAGCATCGGCGATGGTTAAATTGTTACTCATGGGTTACTAAGATCGGGAAAAGCTAAATTATATGTTGTTTAAAATCATATAGCAGTAGCCAGTTATGTTGGAACAAAAGCAAAACCCAGAAGAGAGTGGCGCTTTGCACCGCCACTCTCTTCTGGGTTTTATGTCTTAACTTATTTGGCTATAGCTATATAATCTGCAAAACGCTTTCTTTAAAAAACTGTTTAGTAATCCTAAATAATATATGAGAGGAATCGAAGACACCTTCACTATAAAAATGTGGCAAAAATAGTTTCCCTACTCCTATGAACATCAATGAAGAAATCGCACGTTTGCGGGATCTCTTACCTGCATCTTGGCGCATAGCTACATCAATTAAATCGAAACCTGAGCAAATTGAGCCAATCTCAAGTTTACAGATTTTACCTTGGGCTAAGGGAGCGCAGATAGGCATAAATTTTCGTTTATGGAGACAGATGCCCGAAGCTGAGCGAGACCTGTTGCTATTGCATGAAGTAAGCTGGCGACAACAAACTAAATGGTTACAAGTGGGGGCTTATCAAGGCATAGCAGCCACGGCTTTAGCGGGAGGAATTGTCGAAGCTGTACAAGGCGACGTAACGGGAATGGCGATCGCCATATTATTAGGGACAATTGGTATCAATCAAATTTTACGTAGTAACAAAAGCTCACAAATACGAGTGCAAGCAGACATGGAAGCGCTTGAAGTTGCTCAAAAACGAGGATATGGCGAAGCTGAGGCGGCTAGAGCATTACTTGAAGCAATTCCTGATGCAGCAAGATTGACAGGAAGAAACACGCCAGAATTTACTGAACTGATTCGCTGTCAAAATCTAAGAGCGATCGCGGGATTATCAAAGAACACTGTTCCAAACACTGGAATTAATGATTTCTGAGCGTAGTAACAATAAGAATAAGTTTTGTTGAGGGTAAATATTAGGTTAACTTTCAACAAAACCAATTTTAGGATTTTCTGTATCTATGGCGCTGAAAATCCTAAGATTAGTTTCATAATTAGAACTACGAATACTTACTATCTCTTGATAAGTTAATCTATTTTTATGTTAGTATTTAGAACTTTATAGGATTAAATACGCTATCGTTCAGCGCGTCTAATTCTCAAGATAAAAGGGCATTCATTATATGAGCAGCTGTAGAAATGCGCTAGAAGAACTAGTAATCGAAGAAGCAGAAGCACAATACAAAAGATTAGGTGCCGATGTGAAGAAGCGCGTCGATCTTAGCGAAGTGATCGCTTACACACTCAATCGTTTGCCGCCAATGTATGCGACTACCCAACGTGGATGGGTACAACAACGCAAAAAAGCAGATCAAGATTTAGGGGCAGCAATTACCAAAACCGTACGCAATGGATTTCTTAGTACGCAAAGTGACATCTTGAGAGAAAGCGATCCAATTCCCGCTCATGAGCTAATCAGTCAAGCGCGATCGCTAGTTAAGTTAAGAAAATTATTGAATAAAGACTATCTCAAATGGAAAGATGTACCTGAAATCGTGCGAGATGCCATGGATTCAGGCTATTACCAAAGTCTTTCTAACGGGACTTATGTCAGTTTAGATAGACGTAATTCCCTATTAGCTCGTAGCTACGCTGTCCGTCGCCGCACAACCCCCTCAATATTACCCAACGCATCTAAAAGCGAGAAAACCGAAAAAGATATCTCCGCAGAGATTAGAGACTTTGAGTCTTATATGTCAGGAACTGGCTATCGATATAGCAATATTCTCGAAAGTCTTGTATCCGCGATCGTTGAGCGCCGTGTCCAACGTCTTGATGAAGCAATTCAGCAAAAAGTTAGTATTGATGATGTAGCGGCATATGTTTTAAATCGCTTGCCGCCAATGTATGCAACCAGTCGTCGTGGGTTACAAAATTTGCGGCAAAGAGTAAAGTCGGAAATGACAAATCAAATTATTAGTATTGTCAAAGAAGCCATAACAAAGGTGATGCAAGCACCTGAAAGAGCTTTATCTCCATTACCTTTTGAAAAGTTTAATTTAGAACTAGAAGATACTCTATTGCAATTGCGTGAATTACTGGGGCGAACCGACATTACATGGCGCAATGTCGCTGAGGTAGTAGAAGAATGCTTAAGAGCGCCTAAAACTGACTATCCAACTTGGCGAGCAAAACATGATGTCTGATTTACAGCACAATACGCTTAAGATCGCGTTAAGATCGCGAATAGTAAAACATTTATAATTTGTAAAACAAGAATCAACCCAATATGCTTAGCCCTATTTTGCAAACTAAAATCGAGAGCCAAATCAGTAACAATAAGATCATGCTCTATATCAAGGGCACTCCTCAACAGCCTCAGTGTGGATTTTCAGCAGCAGTTGTTCAAGTATTCAACTCCCTAGGACATCCTTACGAAACAGACAATATTCTTGAGGATGGTGAATTGCGTCAAGGGTTGAAGGAGTTTTCCAGTTGGCCAACTTTTCCACAGGTTTATGTAGGCGGTGAATTTGTTGGCGGCTGTGACATTGTGATGGAGCTAAATCAACGCGGTGAACTAGCAACTATTGTCCAAGAAGCGATCGCTAAATAGATCCGTCCTCGTAAGGATCTAAGTTCTATAAAGTAAAAAAGGCACTAAGTGCCTTTTTTACATAGCAGTAGCCAGTTGTGTTGTGACAAAAATAAAACCCAGAATAGAATTGCGGAGCGAAGCTCCGCAATTCTATTCTGGGTTTTATTGCTTAAATATTTGGCTATAGCTACTATAGAACTTTTTGCAATGCCCGCTTTGTGATTGTCCATGCCCATGAGCCAAGCGCAAACACAATTATGCTCAACACAACCATTACAATCTGAAAGCCAGATTGTTTTCCAAAAGCACTGGTGGAAATATCAAGGGCGATCGCCGCAACAGCAAGGGGTAAGCTCGCGGCAATATTTTCACCATTATTTAGCAGCCCAAACACTTTGCCCCGCATATTTTCGGGTGTATGTTCTTGAATAGCGGTTTGCATCGGAATTGCCACTAAAGCGCCATGAATCCCAATAAATCCACCGATCGCTAAACCCACCCACAAATTAGAAACAAAGGCAAACATTAAAAGCCCAATCGCCATACCAATAAATCCCACAAAGGGTAATGGTCGATGAACAAAGCGATCGCCAAATTGTCCCAAGATAAATGCACCAATCGCTAACCCTACGCCCACTGAAGCCACAAAAAAGCCAAAATCATCGCGATTATTGGTGACAACTTCAGCAAGGTTAAGCGAGAGTTTCTGCATTGTTCCCAGCACTGCATACAAAAGTGTTAACTGAATCATTGCCCCGCCAATCAAACGATTATGATGTACATACTTAAATGCATCTTTTAAGTCTGACAAAATACCCACCCCTTCTTTTTTAGGCTCAATGATTTCATCCTTGGGCAGAATAAATAAAACTAGTCCCGACACAATATACAAAGTTCCCAGCAAAACTTCACGA
>CAIJEA010000314.1 GCA_903819605.1 uncultured cyanobacterium
AGTTTTTGCCCGTTATGGTCGCCGCTTCAAAGATCCCGAATTACAGTCTTATTTCAATAGTCAGCCTTGGTATCAGCCAAGGTATGCCCCTGAAAATTTTCCTGAAGATATCCTAACTTCAACTGAGCTAAAAAATGTGCAATATATTCGCGATTTCCAAGATCGGTTTGCTCAGAAGTCTAACTCTTCAAAGGCGATCGCCAATAGCTTGCCCGATTCTCAATGTGACTATACCAAACGCATAGTTTCCGATCCTAATCCACCAATTAATGTGCGAACAGGTGCAGGAACTGATTATGCGATCGCTGGCACTCTTGATAACGGCAAACAAATTACAGTTGAGGTAGAAAAGCAAGGCTGGCTCAAAATCTCCGCCCCGATCGCTGGTTGGGTAGCCGCTAATCGCACCAAACCAATATGCTTTTAACAACTATAGCAACCCAGAAGAGAGTGGCGGCACTTTGCGCCGCCACTCTCTTCTGGGTATAGGTTAGTGCTATAAAACTTTAGATGGTGGACAAAGCTTATCGTCTCAAGTTTCTGAGATCCTGTGTGCGAAGCGCTGTAAAATTCAGCTTATTAAGTAGATGTACATAATTAACTACGCATACAACCCCTTACAGTTGCGCCCCGCAGGGGCGCAACTGTAAGGGGTTGGGTAATTTATTTTGCACAAGTGCTTAAACTTGGCAAAATCAGCCAAATTTATATCAAACTTACTAAATTGATCTTGTGATAGAAAATTCTGATTGGAGCGATCTCGAAACACAACTCCAAGAAACTAAAGAACTATTAGAAGAAATCGAGCAGAGGTTTCTTCAAGTTCAGCGTGCCTCCCATGAGAAACAAGAACTGCAAACACAACAAGAACAGATTAGATCGCAAATCCAAGAATTTCAAACACAAGAAGATACGGGCGATCGCCCTCACAGCAATAACAGCTCAAAGATTCGTCGAAGACCTAATCCTAAAAATGGGCAATCGTCATCTAATTCTCCAAAAGAGGAACTTCAACATCAACTACAGGAGTTAAGCGATCGCCTTGAACAAATTGAAGCTGATTTAGAAAGTCGTCTGCTCTCATGGAATAGTTTTCGCGAACCATTTTGGCAAATTGTCCGTTTTGTTGGTATTGGCATAATTATTGGCATAATTTTAAGAAGTTGTGCAAATTAAATATTGAGATCTGCGCTTTGTGCAGATCTCAATATTTAATTTAGAGTTTTGAACCTTTTGATTGCCGCAATTGTCAAAACCCTCGTACAGATAATTAAGCCTTCTCACAAAGGGGAAAATCAAATGTTTCGTAACATCAAAAAGTTTTTAGCGATCGCTTGTGTAACTGTAGCAGTCGGAGCCGTAACAATCCCAAATCTTGTCTCAGCACAAAATTCTTCGCAAGATACTACTAGCACAGTAAAGCGTAAGCCTCATCAAGGCGGTGTATGGAAAAAACTGAACTTGACAGATGCTCAAAAAGCTCAACTGAAGACAATTCGTGAAAATGCTAAAACACAGCGTCAGAGTGTATTTACACCCGATCAACTTGCCAAACTCCAACAAGCTCGCCAATCTGGCGATCGCAAGGGAGTCTGGAAGTCGCTGAACTTGACAGATGCTCAAAAGGCTCAATTGAAAACAATCGGTGAAAGCACCAAATCACAAATTAAGGGTGTCTTGACCCCTGAGCAACAACAACAACTTGAGCAAATGAAACTAGAGCACAAGAACCATCGCGGTTAAAAAGTAAAGGTGGCGCAAAGCGCCGCCTTTACTTTTTAGTCTTTACATCTTACTGAACAAACTTCCAAACTCGGTTGAGAGTTCACTCTGCTTGAGGAACTTCCTTCCATAATGTCGAAACTTCGCGAATGCTGGAAAAAGTTCCATTTCCCAAAATCAAATGGTCTAAAAGAGGAATGCTCAGCATTCTCGCAGCCTCCAGTAATTGACGTGTGAGCTTGATATCCTCTGGACTAGGGCTTGTGTTACCAGATGGGTGATTATGAGCCACAATCAGACGTACTGCACCACTTTTTAAAACCTCTCGAAAAATATCTCGTGGGTGGGCGATCGTTTCCGTCGCTGTGCCAATAGTGATAACACGTTGGGCAATAATCCGATTTTTGTTGTCGAGCATTACCACTGCTAAACGTTCTTGAGTTTGCCACATTAGATCTTGACTGAGTGCCGCCGCCGCAATTGATGGGTCGGTAACTTCGGTCAAATCGGGTAATTTAGCATAGAGTGCCCTTTTACCTAGTTCGATCGCCGCTAAGATGGCAGTTGCTTTCGCTGGTCCTACCCCCTCGATTTGCATTAGTTCTTCTGGCGATACGGTTTGTAGCGCGGCAACAGGATCGCTCGTACGATCTTTACCGATAGTTTGTAATATTAACTGCCCTAAACCCACTGCTGAAAGTTTACCCGCCCCCTGCCCTGTACCTAATAAGATTGCGATTAGTTCTGCATTGGATAAGCTGCGGACTCCCTGACTGAGTAATCTTTCGCGTGGGCGATCGCTCTCCGCCATATCCACAATCCTTAGAGAATAAGTCATCTACTGTCCCATCCAGAATTGTAAAAAATTTTGCCGTATTTTATAGCGATCGCTATAAAATACGAGAGAGTAAAAAGTAATATTTTTGTTTGATATGTAATTGCTCTAAGTTTAAGAATCCCAGAAATAAGCGCATAAATATTCAGTTAAAGTGACTGCTGGTAATCCTGCTCTCTGACCTTCTACATTAGAAATTTGTGGCTGCAAAATTATTTTGCATTGAGGCAAAAACTTCTGCTTTTCTGGCACTTTAGACTTTAGTTGTTTAAGCTTACTTGCAATGTCAGGATTGACATTACTCGCCGAAGCCTCAGCCCTTTGTTGAATTTCTACCCACTTGCTAATTTGAACTGAGTCAGCACGATAGGTTTTAAGAAGACTTTGGGCATTAGCGTATAGTAACGAATCAGTGGGAACTTCTTCTAATAGCTTTATTGCTTGTTGACGCTTCTCTTGAGCAGATTTCCAGACAGTCGATCTATGAGGCGGATTTTGCACTAACTTAGCTGCGTCATTAGTAATGTTCTTTGCTTCCTCCAGTTTCTTATTAGCCACTTGTTCAATATTTACCTTGCGATCGAACTCTTCTAATTTTGGACGCAAAGATGTCAATTCTGTCTGGGCTTCCGTATATAGCGAAGCAGGGCGATCGGGAATTTCTTCTAATCTCGAAATTTTTGTCTGCAATTGATTTCGCGTCTCGGTAAGTGAGTCTAGCTTCGTAATTGTCTTGGGATTGAGGTTTTGGTCGTCAAAACTACGTGCATCTGCTAAATATTTTTGCTGAACCGATCGATCCCATACTAACCATCCGCAAATCCCCAAGATCGCGATTGCTACTACGACAAAAGCACTAGATAAAAGTAATGACTTATTACTAGGATAGGCAGTCTTTTTAGGCTCAGGTTTGGGTTCGCTATCATTATCACTAACAACTACACTGGGAGAGCGTCTAGTTGGAGGCAGGGGTGGTGGTGGTAATGGCATAGGTATCGCCAAAGTCGTTTGATCTATGCTGCCGAGATCGTCTTCTAGCCAATTGTTCTTGTCTTGACCTGTAGGTGATTGGTTGTTTAGGGGTTGATCGTTGAGTTCCAAAGTTTTTGGTACGACATTATCTAGCTCAAAATTACTTTGATTGAGGCTATCTAATTTAAATTCTCCTAAGTCAAGATCTTTTAGGTCAAAGTCATCAATTCGACTTTTACTAATTTCGTCACTATTATGGGTAAGCGAAGCTGCCCTAAGATCGCGATCGATACTTTTTTCAAAACCGTCTAAATCTCCAGAAGTATCTGGCTCAAAACTAGCAATCTGGATCTCGGTCTCGTCCCCATTAACTGGATAAGCCAGATTACCGATCTCTCCGATCTCACCAAAGTCTTCTAGCTCGTCAAGATCGAGTTCAATTAGTGGCAAAGGTGGAGCGATATCTGCTTGTTTTTGCCATTCAGGATGCTTTGCCCCAGCTATTCTACCGTAAACAACTAAGCTATCTACTCCTTCGACTGGCAGCTTATCAATACGACGTTTCACAATATCATAGAGAGAGGCATAGTCCAGATCGTCACCCTCGGCTCTGCTAATTAGAACATGTAACTGAGATTCCTTACGGCGGATTTGGGTTTTTACCTTATAGTTTTGAAGGTCTGCCTGTAGCGCACTGACAATGCTATCCTCATCCATCTTGAGATCCTCACCCTTGCGTTTCGATCGCACATATTAAACGAAAAGCCATCCAAATACCTAACAAATGCCTACAAAAAGATGAACTTTTTGCTTCAAATTTACAACAAATCACGACGTTGGTGGACAGAATTTTCATTGCAAACAAAGTTAATGGCTTTGATTACGCTGTTAGTGTCTTTACTGATGAGTGCTGTTACCTTTTGGGCGGTCAACGATATTCAGACCGATGCCCGCCTCAATGATACGCGCTTTGGTAAAGATTTGGGACTGTTACTTGCTGCCAACGTTGCCCCCTTAGTTGCCAGAAATGATCTACAAGAAGTAACTCGCCTATCTAAAGAATTTTACGATAGTAGCTCCAGCATTCGCTACATCCTTTACGCAGATCCTGATGGGGAAATTTTTTATGGTATTCCTTTTACCTCAAATGAGGTACAAAACTCTTTAAGCATTAGGCGAAGAATCCAGTTGCCTGAAGATCCGATGATGCGTCCCGATCGCCCTTTGGTTCGTCAACACATTACGCCGCAGGGGGAAGTTACTGATGTGTTTGTAAACTTACAGCATGATGGTAAGTCTCTGGGAATTATTGCGATCGGGATCAACCCTAACCCAACAGCAGTAGCATCATCGGGGTTAACCCTAGATGTAACAACGGCAGTATTTGTCTCGATTTGGGCCATGGTGATTTTAGGGGCTGCATCGAATGCGGTAACGATTACTCGACCACTCAAGGAGTTGGTGTCTGGGGTTCAAAATATTGCTAGCGGGAATTTTAAACAAAGGATCGATTTGCCTTTCGGGGGTGAACTGGGGGAATTAATTCGTAGCTTTAATGAAATGGCACAGCGGCTTAAAAAATATGAGGAGCAAAATATTGAGGAGTTAACAGCAGAAAAAGCAAAGCTCGAAACGTTGGTGTCAACAATCGCTGATGGGGCATTGTTACTCGATTCAGATATGCGAATTGTGTTAGCTAACCCTGCGGCAATTAAAATCATGGGTTGGGAGCAGAATGCTGAGAACAGTGAATGGAAAGGTAAAAGTATTCTGAATATTTTGCCCGATCGCCTCAGTGACGATTTAGGGCGATCGCTGATGCAAATTGCTACAGGCGATCGCGAGGGAGGTGAATTTCGGATCATGGCTTCTGGCGATAAAGACTCAGTGCTTGCTCATGCCTTTAGAATCTGGATTACCAGCGTTTTAAGTTCGAGTAATGCCATTAAAGGGATTGCAATCACGATTCAGGATATAACTCGTGAGGTGGAGCTAAATGCTGCTCAGAGTCGTTTTATTAGTAATGTCAGCCATGAATTACGTACGCCGTTATTTAATATCAAGTCCTTTATTGAGACTTTGCACGAATATGGTGATGAATTAAGCGACGATCAGAAAAAGGAATTTCTTGGTACTGCGAATAGTGAAACCGATCGCCTGACGCGCCTTGTTAATGACGTACTGGATCTATCGCGATTAGAATCAGGTCGTCAATATCATTTCTCGGCGATAGACCTGTCGGAAACAGTGGAGCAAACTGTCCGAACCTATAAGCTGAATGCTTCCTCTAAGGAAATTGAGCTTACTCACGAAATTGCACCCGATTTGGAGAGGATTTGGGGTAACTATGATTTGATTTTGCAGGTGTTATCTAACTTAGTTGGTAATGCTCTCAAGTTTACCGACTCTGGCGGCAAAGTCACGATTCGTATTTATCCTTGGCAAGATCAAACCACTACTCAGCCTCATCGTATTGTCAATTACGTGCGCGTCGAAGTTGAAGATACTGGCTATGGCATTCCTGCCGAAGATTGCGATCGCATATTTGACCGCTTTTTCCGTGTTGAAGATAAAGTGCATACTCTAGAAGGTACGGGCTTAGGTCTGTCGATTGTCCGCAACATCATCGAAAAGCATCACAGTACAATCCATCTCAAGAGCGAAGTAGGTGTTGGCACTACCTTCTGGTTTGACTTGAGTGTATATCAAGATCGCTGTGATTTACCCGTTACTGGTGCGATCGCTGCACCTGTCCAAGCAATGTCGGTTTAGCCATCATATACATCACTGCGATGGGCAATGTTAGTTACACGAACTTGTTTAGCTTGCTCATCTACTTCATAAACAACTCTATAGACACCAACTCTAAATCGATAAAAGCCCGAAAGATTTCCTTTCAGGGCTTTTATATTGGGATGCTGATAAGGATTTTGCTCTAAGGTGCTAAAGCATCTGGCTAATTTTTTGGCGATCGCAGGGCTAGTGAATTTGTAAAAATCTTTAGCTTTGTCTGCTAAAGAAATTTCATACGTCATCACGAATACTACGCCAGTTAGTCAAATTACCTTTAGCGATATCTTGTTTGCCTTCTTCCCAAGATTCCAAAAAGTCAGGAATGCTGAGTAGTTCATCTGTTGCTTGTTGGCTTTCCCTTTCTGCAAGATATGCCAAAAAATCTACGGCTACTTTTAACCCTTCAGAAGATAAGCAATCAATATACTCTTCAATCTGATGACGAATTTCTAAAGTAGTCATACGCTTAGCTGAGGTCAATAATTGTATAGAATTATAGCTTGGCTTATGATGTAGCTTTTACGAATGGCGCGATCGATCGCTACTCTTGTTCAGTCGATGACGGTCTAGTAATGTTGCTGCTGCCACAGCAATTATCTCTGGGTTAGCATTAGATCATGAAGTAATTCAACGATTACTCAGGAGTGAGATCATGGAAGAGTCAGTAGTCTATCAAGAAATTTTGCGCGAAGGTTTAACTAAAGGAGAAGCTAAGTTTAATGTTGACAACTAATCAAATTGCTCTAAATATTTAATTCAAAACAAAAAAATATGATGCATACTCCTATCAAAACAGGTGATTTCCCCGGGGATTGGTCTTATCATGGAAATGCTAAGTTATTATTGAAAGATTGCGTTCAATCAATAAGAATTAGTTTATATCTTACTGTTACAGAGTATGTTGATATTAGCGTAAAGATAATTTGGAGTGATATTTCTGACAACGAGATTCATGAAATCACTACAAAAATGATTGATGATCATCAGCAGTTTATTATTATTCAAGAAAGCATCTTACTGATTGGTTGCTCAATCCCACCCTTGTATTCTAATGATGGTACAACAGATTTTGATGTAGTGAGATTTGCAACTTATTCAGAGAATAAAATCAGGTCAACCATTCAAAAAGATTCTGAACATTTTGTTAGTTTAAGAGCATATTTGAATGACGAAGTATCATTACATGATAAGTATTTTATTACAGAATTTCAAAATATGCCTAGCAGGAAAAATCGTACAAGTAATAATCTGATAGGTGAACAAAATTTATATTGCGCTTTAAATTCAGGATATAGCATTAGATGCGGGAAAAAGTATATTGCCCATAAAAATCATAATGTGTTCTACAATAATAATATTGACACTCTATACAAGCTAAGCTTTATAGATGTTAAACTTCCATTAATAAATAATTTAGGTATTGACGACCCTAAGGATGTTGAAATAGCAAGCCACTTAGAAAATGTTCTTAACGATACTTGTGCATTTCTTAGTATTATTTGTGATCGTGAAATACTCCCAATTTACTATGATTATTCGATTTTCACACACACCAAATATATTGATGGCTACATAATTCCTGTTTGGGAAAGAAGGAAAATACAAAAAAACAGTAATTCATCTTCTAACCAAGGAATTAATTTTCTAAACAATGCCATTGCTTTTCTTGAATGTTGTCCTATAAACAAGCAACTTAGTAGAGGGATACAACATTTAAAACTAACAGTTTATGAATCTTCAGTAGAACTAAAGTTAATGGCATCATGCTCTGCAATAGAGTATTTTTATTCTTTTTGGTTTCAAAACATGGATGGTCTTCTGAAGATTGTTAACGAAAGCTCAAATACTAATCCACTTTTGAATTTAAGGGACAGAGATTTCAGGAAGCTAAGAGAAATTAGACCTAAAACTCCATTTCTTTCAATGGTAATTAGATTCTTTGTTAATGATTTAAG
>CAIJEA010000315.1 GCA_903819605.1 uncultured cyanobacterium
CATGAATTGCCCCTACTTCGTTCTTTTGCGTAAGTCCTAATTTGTTGTGAGCCTTTTGATTGAAAACTGCTGTAAGAAATCACTCAGGTGATTTACCGTTAGGGTGAACCGCAAAGAGGTAACTTAATTATGAATTCAGTTCCTATTTCCCCGTGAGGTGTAAATTGAAGAGTACCGCCATGCTCTTTAATAATTGCGTAACTAGTTGACAATCCTAAACCTACTCGCTTATCGGCAAATTTTGTAGTAAAAAATGGATCGAAAATAGAGTCTTTAATGGTGTCTGTAATACCTATCCCATTATCAGTAATGCTGATAGCAATATCTCGATCGATGAACTTAGTTTGAATCGCGATCGCAGGCGATCGTTCGTGCTTGACTGGTTCTACAGCATCAATGGCATTAGCGATGACAGACATAAAGACTTGATTAAGTTGCGATGCATTACAATCCAACTTCGGTAAATCTCCATAATTTCGGATGATTTGGATATTATCTAGACGATGATGCAAAAGTAACAGAGTGTTATCAATCCCCTCATGCAAATCAACTACTTTTCTCGCCGATTCATCTAAACGAGAGAAGTTACGTAACGATAATACAATTTGATTAATTCTCTCTGAACCTGCTTTAATGGAGGATAGGGTTTTAGGTAAATCGGTAGATAAAAACTCTAAGTCTATTTCTTTGTTTTTTGTTTGAATCTCTTCGCTGGGTTGTGAATGCTCTTGTTGATATAGTTTCAACAATTCTAATAAATCTGGAATATTAGAATTGATATATTCGATATTACCGTTAATAAAGTTTATAGGGTTATTCATCTCATGAGCAATTCCCGCAACAAGTTGTCCTAAACTTGCCATTTTTTCGGCATGAATAAGCTGAGCTTGAGTATTTTTGAGTTCTGCTAGAGCTTGCTTCAGTTGTTGATTGCTCTCCCATAAAGATTGCTCTATCTTCTGTCTTTCTACAATATTATTTTGTAGTTTAGATACATAATTTCGCAACTCCAACTGACTAATCACCTCACGTCCTAATGTCTGCAAAGCCTGCAATTGCTCTGGGCTAAGATTGTTAGGAGTGCGATCGATGACACAGAGCGTTCCTAAAGCAAATCCATCTGGACTGATTAAAGGCGTTCCAGCATAGAATTGGATATTTGGTTCATGTGTTACCAATGGATTGTTAGCAAATCGCTCATCTTCCTTTGTATCTGGTACGACTAATGGACTAGATTGGAGAATAGCATGGGCGCAAAATGCCAAATCTCTTGGGGTTTCCGAAGCTTCAAGCCCAATCTTGGACTTGAACCACTGCCGATTAGCATCAACTAAGCTAATTAGAGCAATTGGAGTACCACAAATATAAGCAGCAAGCGCAGTTAACTCATCAAACGTCTCTTCTGGAGGTGTGTCAAGTATATTATATTTTTCTAAGGCTTCTAAACGCTGTGCTTCATTCTCAGGAATAGGTGGTTTTGATGACATGGTAAATATTTTGAGAATTTTCAGTGAAATTAAAACTATTCTTAGGCAAGCTTTGGGAATATGCCTCTGCAAAGTATAAATGTTAAAATTTATATTTACGTAAAATCAGTTACGAAGAAATAATCGAGAGATGGAAAAATTGAGAGAGGCTAGACCAAACACCATTTAGACGCTGACAGACAGTAGCTTTTTATCGGTTAACTTTCGTATTTTCCATTTACTATTGCCTTTTTCCTTTCCCCCCAATGTTTAGTTAGTAATTGCATTCCATTTACAACTTTATCCTTATTCACAAATAATAGAATACTCAATGGATGAAGCCTTAACTAGTTTTTTACAAGGTAGTCAATTTTTGACATGAATTTTTACGGCATTTTGCACTGAAATATTATCCGAGATTTTTTGTTGAGGATTTTATAAGGTAACTCTCTCAACAAAAAATCTTATAATTGACTTATTCGTGATTCCCTATAAGGATCATTAGACCTGAGACTTCTGCGATTTAATAAAGAACCAGATTTTTAGTGGCGCGGCTCTGCCGCACCACTAAAAATCTGGTTCTTTATATTACTGCGCGTCCCTTACAAAAAACTTAAAAGCCTCTTTTTATTGTCGGTTAAATTCATGAATTGCTCTTATATCTTATTCTGTTATGTAGATCCTAATCATCTGAGATAATAAGCTTCCCTGTAAACCTCCCCCAAAGAAGTCTGTCTAAAGTACAGCTTCTCTTTTGAGGGCCTCGATCAAAAATTTTGAAATTCTGTCGGTGTAACTCCAACCAACTTTAAAAAATGGCGATTAAATTGGCTATGAGAAGTAAAACCACATTGTAGGGCAACATCATTAATTAATAAATCTCGCTTCTTTAATAGAGATTTTGCCTTTTCTATACGCTGCTGAATAATATATTGGTATGGTGAACAGCCTATCTCTTGGCGAAAAAATCGACAGAAGTAAGAAGAGTTCATATTCATAGCACTTGATAGTAATTCCAAGCTGATCTCGTGATGGAGATGATCTTGTATATAAATGAGAATAGATTTTAGGCGATAACTGACTGAGGCTTTTTCGGGTTGAGATAATTCTTTTTCTAGGTTAGACTTGTTTCTGTGAGCAGCGTGGGTAGCCAGTGCTATAGCAATTGATGAAAGGAGTTGTTCTCTGCGAAAGGGCTTTATGATATAACCCATAGGGCTAGTTCGTTGGGCACGTTCAATCGTTTTACGATCAACAAAGGCTGTGATATAAAGAATTGGAATATCATATAAAGATTGAATGTATTCAGCAACTTCGATCCCATCTATTTCTCCCTTAATCCGAATATCTAGGAGGATCAGATCAGGCTGACATTCTATTACTTTTTTGATAGCAGCTTGACCATCTTGAACGATATCATAAATGTTGTATCCCTCATCTTGTAAAAGTTGGGCAATATGTAAAGCCAAAACTCCTTCGTCTTCTATAACTAATACTTGAATGCTCATAATTTAGATAATCATTTAAAGTTATAATGCATCTTAAAAGTCTTAAGATTATCATGCTGAACCTTACTAGATATAATTATATTCTGTATCTACAAGTGGGAAAGTTATTTAAATTATCAAACTATTTTTACAATAGTAAATCAATTTTCCAGACAATTGTGAGAGATTAACCACATTTCTAACTCATCCGTATTTTCTTTGTCAAAATCATTAGGTATCACGCCTATCATGAATTGATACAACTAGAATTAGTTTTGTATCAATTCATGATAGTTAAATGTTGGTTTTGCCATATTTTGTGTGAAAGACTGATCTTAATACTTGAGAAATCAGTTTGTGAATAATTAGCCCTAAAGGAATGGATTGATAGAATATTTTCTCACCTTCCATCTTTCCCTTTGTTTTGATTCCCCACGCCATATCACACCGCAATTTCCATGATTTTTCTATCTCTATTAATTTTTTGACCTGTTCCAATTAAGTACTTGTGCAAAATAAATTATCCAAACCCGTAAAGTTGCGCTCCTGCGGGGCGCAACTTTACGGGTTTGGATAATAGTACTTAAGACTAGATTACCCATCACGGTGTCACATAACATATAATTTAGCAGCTTAATTTATAGCGGTTTTCATTTTGCCTACGGCAAAATGAAAACTCAAAACCCATACTGGGATTAATTTTTTGGTTTTCAAATGAGTACGCACTCATTTGAAAACCGCTTATAGCTACTGGCGTTACGTAGAAGTTTCTACAGCCCTCACCCCTAGACCCTCTCCCGCACTTGCTCCCCTTCTCCCGCAGGAGAAGGGGTTGGGGGTGATGGTTCCACATAACATCAGTTAGCTATACAGCGCAGCTCACAGCAAACTTTATCAAGCCTAATTTAGCAAATATTTTACTGAAAAGCACATCTAAAAACCATGGAAATATCTGATATTTCTGAGATTATCGAAGAAAATGACGATGAACATGGCGGATTGGATGAAAGCAATCAATCCTCCCAAAAGTCAACTAATCCCCATGAGGAAAAAAAAGCAAAACCAAAAAGTCAACTCAATAATTACGTAGCGATCACGGTAGTTTTATTTGTCACCTTTATGGGAGTTTGCAAGGTTAAAAGTGACAACGTATTGCAGGCTATGCAAAAAGCACAAGCCGATCGCATTGATACATGGTCATTTTATCAAGCTCGAAATCTTCGTGCCGAGATCGCCAAATCGACAGTTGCTCAATTAAAGTTACAAGCTTTGGCAGCACAACAGCCAAAAATCCGTGCTGAGTACAGTAAGGGAGTTATCAAGTATGAAGCGATCGCGACGAAACAAGATCAAGAAAAAGATAAATTGCAGCAACAAGCCCTAGATACTGAAAAACTTTACGACCAGTTGAATGTTCACGGCGATCGGTTGGACTTGTCAGAAGCCGCCTTTGCTCTGGAGATCGCCCTATTAGCAATGACATCATTCACGCAAAAAGGATGGCTATATGGCGCAGCGATGGTTCCTGCTGCTTTCGGATTGTTTATGGGTCTGGCTGGTCTATTAAACTGGAATTATCATCCTGATGCGCTGACAAAAATTTTGTCAGATAATGCCATTCATCAAAAACATTACCCAATCTCAAACTTGCCTCATCCTCAAGCAAAGATTAATAATCTTTAACAATCTTATATAGCAGTGGTCAGTTATGTTAGGTCAAAAAAACCCAGAAGATAGTGGCGGCGCGAAGCGCCG
>CAIJEA010000316.1 GCA_903819605.1 uncultured cyanobacterium
CCAGCGACGCTAACTCCCAATAAGGCGCGACCGATGATAATCGTTTCTAAGGACTCCAGCCATAACCCCGAACTGCCTGCCTAGCAACCAGCAGAGTTATGCGAGTAGGTAGAGAATTAACTTTTGAAGCGATCGCTGTTTTCATTTAGTTGTATTGATTCTATTCGATCAATTTCGCAAGAACTTCTTCATACATGATTGTTTGAATCTTCTGTCCAAAATTTTCCGACCAAGAGACTGCCAACTCCGCCATGACTTGATTGGTCGAAGTTAGGGTGACTCCATGCTTTTCCATGCGTCGCAGACAAGTTTCATCAGCTATTGTCGTTGGCGAGCCGCCAGCATCAACCACAACCTGTACTTCGTATCCATCCTCTACGGCGCTAATTGCGGGATAGACAATACAAACATCATTGGTTAATCCAGCCATGATGAGTTTTTTCTTGCCAGTTGCTTCTACAGCATTTTTGAAGTCCGCATACTCCCAAGCATCTACAATCCCAGGACGCTTGATACGCTTTTCGTAAGCATCTGGCGCGATTTTTTGGATGTCTTCTAATAATAAACCTTGAAAATTGGTTTCCATACTACTAGTCAAAATTAACGGCATTCCAGTTTCTACGGCGGTACGAGCTAGAGCACGAGTGTTTTGGACTATTTCTGCATAGGGCAGATTGCGAGCGAGTTTAATCGTTCCTTGTTGGTGGTCGATCAAGAGCATTACCGCATTGTCAACTGTGAATTTATTTTTCATAATATTTAGAATAGAATTATGTTTTTAGGAAATATTAAAGAAGTAATAATTTTGAGATAACGAATTACTTAGCGCGGCAATTCATTACTTTTTTAGAACAACTCTGATGACAACTCAGATGAAAAAATTGGAACTAATTTTCTATCAAATGAGATTCCAAAAGCCATAGATATTTATCAATTGCGCGAGAAATTTCAGTATAAAGATCGGCGGTTCCCGCGTCCTTGAGATCGGTGCTTTGATCGATCGCTTCTCGTACAGTTTTGCCATAGAGAGCCAAGCGATCGGCGATCGCAATTACATGATCTTTGCCATCAATAATTTCAAATGGATACTCTGGTAACGTGGATGCTTCCGCTGCAATGCGAATAGTACCCATTGCTGTACCGCCAAGCGATGTAACTCTTTCAGCAATCAGGTCAGAATATTCCTCAACTTGAGAGGCGATCGCATCAAACAATTGATGCAACTGATAGAAGTTCATACCTTTGACGTTCCAATGAGCCTGTTTTACTTGGCTTTTGAGGTCAAGAGTGAGTGTGAGGGTTTGATTAAGCAGGGCAACAACTTGGTTGCGAGTTTCGCTGAGCAGATCGAGGCGGTTTTGATAGATCTTTGCGCTGGTTGGATTTCTTGCTGTAGTAGCCATAATCTTTAAAATTGCAAGTATCTCGAATTTTAATAATCCACATCACAATACTGGATAGAAAATCGAAATGTCTCCAATAGGATGGTTTAATTTTGTTAGTTAAACAAACAGTTTAAACCTGTACTTAAGTATGGGAAAGCACTGAACTCCAATGTGAAACTAAAATGAGTCAGAATGCGTAAAATATTAGGTGAGATATTCTAAATTAATTTTTATAGCAATAGCTAGAGAGATTAAGACGAAATTCTCCTCATTGGCTGAGCAGAGTCGGAGCCTAATTCGTCCGATTAGACTTGGTTACTGCTATACATACAGTTCGCACTATAGATTCCCTACTCTAGCTTATGTCAATTGTTGATAATGCTAACCTCCTAGAACATATTGCCAAACTAGAGCGAGAAAATATTGCCCTAAAAACTGAGTTGGGAAAATTTCAGGAGCGATTGGAACGAGAAAAAATAGCGGAAGTTGAACTAGTAAAGGCAAACGATGCACTTGCGCGCGCTTCTGCCCGTTTAGCCGAGAATCCCGATCTTTCATCGTTTTTGGGCTATATTACACAGGAAGCAATGTCGCAACTGAATGCTAATGGATCGCATCTAATCCTTTTCGATGAAAAGAAAAAGGTACTAAGTACAGCCGTTCTCGTAGAAAATGATGGAATTATCCAAGAAACACTTATTGCCTCCGAAATGCCTGCGGAAGAAGCAGGGTTTCATAAAATTTTGTTTGAGACGCAGAAACCGCGTTTCTTTGATATAGAAACTGAGGAACATCTATTTTGGTCGGGATCTATTGCCTATTTGCGTGATCGCAGCCTCAAGCAGGTACTGGCTTTGCCGCTGCTTGCTGGAGGTAAGCTATTTGGGCATCTAGCAATGGCTTTTATTAACAACGATCTGATTAGCAAACAAAAGATTGAATTACTGCAAGCACTAGGGCATCAAGCTGCATTGGCAATTCAACTAACCAATCTGGCAGAAGAAGCAAAACAAGGAGCGATTGCCCATGAGCGAGAACGCTCTGCCGAAATCCGTGCGAACGAACTTACTCACGCTAACCAAGCCATGCAGAGAGTTTTAGCTTTGACGGCAAAGAAAACAAGTTTAGATTCGCTTCTAGGTGATGTCCTGCAAGCGATCGCCGAGCAATTTGACGCACCAATTGTAGAATGGTGGGAATCCATAGACGAGAGAAAGGTTGCCAAACGTCTCAGCTATCTCAACGGACAGATATTTTCTGAAGAGGATCTACAAGGACATCATGGCGTTCCCTCCTTTACAGCTATTCCCGAAACTCTCCATATGGAATCGATGACCGATCGGCAGAAATATGTACTGGTAGAGGATATAGAGAAATTACCATACGCCCCAGAAGAGATTGACAAGATTAGAGCTTGGTATGTAAAGAATGGTACTCAAAAATTCCTAAACGTGCCTGTAATTGTAGAAGATCGCTCGATTGGGGGGCTACTCATCTTTTTCCCCGCCCATCGTCATTTCTTGGAATCTCAAATCGAATTTGGCTTTGCTATGGCACGGCTTTTGGGCTTAGCAATCGTTGTTTCCAGACAAGCTGAAGTAGCAAAACAAGTGGCGATCGCCCGCGAATATGAAAAAGTAAATCAAGAACGATCTGCACAAATCGAAAGAATCAACTCGGCTTTAAATAAAAGCTTACAGCAACTAGCTAGTAAAAGAAATATTTCGCATTTTCTAGTGGACTTACTTGTTGCATTAAGCGAAAATATTAGTGCTGCTCATGCGATGCTATTCACTTTTGATATGAGCGCCAAAACTGCTGAGATCATTGCCTCGGTTGAAGGGGGAATACCTTATATCAATAGTGAATCACGTGACCCATTCCCTCAGAAGGGCTGTGAGTCTGAGAACATTACTTGGCTCTTGGAAGCATTTTCAATTAATAAGGAAATTTTATTTTTGAATTCCTTAGAACCAATTGGCATAATTCCAGAAGTTATTGAATGGCATTCTCGTATGAGACATCAAGAAATTGCTGCCATTCCATTGATTGCAGGCAAAAATCTTATTGGAATGCTAGGATTTGCATTCAAAGAAAAGCCTAACCTTTCATCGTTTGAGATTGAATTTGTCAACTCTCTTGCGTCTCAGGCAACACTGGCACTTCAGCTCATCCTATTAGCTGAAGAATCGAAACAATTAGCGATCGCTGTGGAGAGGAAGAGAGCGGCAGAAGCTCGTGTAACTCAGCTCTCTAAGGCTAATACTGCCCTAAAACAAACACTGGATGTCTTGGCGATGGAACCCGAACTCGAACGTTCTCTGGGGCATGTACTGAGGGTCACATCCGAACAACTCGATTCCCCATCATCAGCACTTTGGTTGTACGAACCTATAAGTGATACTTTTACCATTCATACTGCCTACCTAAATGGCAAAATCGTTCCCGCTACCCATGAGAATGCTCCGCTCTTATCAGGGATATGGATACGCGGACGCGATCTGTCAGGCGATCTGTTTCTAAAAAAACACATTTATGATCGCATTCCTGTCATTTACCAAGTAGATGAATTATCTGACATATCTCGTCCTTTTTGCAGAAACATGGAGCGTTTGGGAGTGAAAACCCTGCTCGGCATACCCCTAATTCTCGGATCTTCAATCATTGGTAGTTTTACAGTTCGCTTTAACAAAAAACGTTCGATAGATCGAGAGGACTTAGAACTGACACAAGCCTTAGCTCACCAAGCAACATTGGCAATCCAAATGCTACATATGGCAGAAGAAGCCAAGCAAGTAGCTCTTTACTCAGAGCGAAATCGTTTAGCTGGTGAAATCCACGATTCCTTAGCGCAGGCTTTTACTAGTATTTCGATTCAACTTGGTGTGGCAAAGTGGATGTTACAACAAGATCAGTCTACCACCGAATCGATCCTCGATCGCATCAATGATATCGCTCAGACTGGCCTTGCAGAGGCGCGTAGATCGGTTTGGGAAATTTATCCTACCGCTCAAGATTACTCCAATCTCACTGAGAAAATCTCTCTATGCGTTGAGAATTTAACCTGCGATACTTCTATTAAAGTCAATATGCAAGTTGTTGGTCATTCATCTCTGGTTTCACCGATTATCGGCTACAATCTCTTAAAACTAACTCAAGAAGCAATCACCAATTCCTTAAAATATTCTAGAGCGAGTACCATTTCTATTATTCTCACTTACACAGAGCAAGTTGTCTCTTTAAGTGTCATTGATGATGGCTGCGGCTTTGAGCCACAAAGAGATAGCGGTGGTTTTGGCATATTAAGTATGTCTGAGCGAGCCGATCGCCTTGACGGACAATTCACCATCAATAGTTCTCTCGGGTTGGGGACAGAAGTTAGGGTTGAGGTTCCAATAAAGTAAAAAACATGACAGAAAAATCGATCCGAATTATGCTGGTTGATGACCATCCGATCGTGCGGAGTGGCTTGGTACTAATGATTAACTACACGCCAAATATGAACATTGTGGCTGAAGCAAAAAATGGGCTTGAAGCGATCGAACTTTTCCATCAGCATCACCCAGACGTGACCCTAATGGATTTACGAATGCCAGAAATGAACGGTGTTGACGCGATTGTCGCGATTAATCAAGAATTCCCTGATTCCCGTATCATCATTCTAACCACCTACGATGGCGATGAGGATATTTATAGAGGATTAAAAGCGGGTGCTAGAGGGTATATTCTTAAAAACTCCCCTGTTGATGAAATCGTAAATGCGATCAGAAAAGTTCACAATGGAATGAAATATATCCCACCTGAAGTTGGTGAAAAGTTGTCAGAACGCCTCAATCGTCCTCAGTTATCAAGTCGTGAGCTTGAAGTATTACAACTGGTTGCTAAAGGAATGAGCAATCTGGCAATTGCTAGTACATTACATCTATCGGAAAGCACGATCAAATATCATGTCAATAGCATTTTGAGTAAGCTGGCAGTTAGCGATCGTACCCAAGCTGCTTTAATCGCAGTCAAACGCGGCATCGTCAATCATTGATGGCGTAACCATCTCCTTTTAGTTCTTTACTCCCTTCCCAGTGAATAATTAGGCATGCGAGGCGAAGTATTTGAAAACTTTGAAGTTGGAATGATTTGCAAATATTTATGAAATAGTACCAAGGCTCTCGTACTTAAGTACGGGTTTAGGCTAGCAATTTAGTCAGAAAGAATAAAACAGTATTACATTATAGTTGACTATAAAGTCTTGCTTTACTATCGTAAATTCTAAAAATATCTGTGAAATATCCGCTTGGATCTCTTGCCTTCGGTGTCAGCTTGGAAATTCCTTGTAGAAAGCTTTAGCATTATAGAAATCATCTCTATCTAGAAACTCAAGCTCAAAAAAGCTGACTTAAACATAAAAAATGGTAGACCTAATTAATAAACTTGTGTGATTGAAGGACTTAACAATGCAAACAGAATCTTCTAACTCACTTACATCTACTGAACAACCTTCAATTTCACAGAATGTGATAGAAGCACCACCTCAGAACACAGCGCCAACAGCCGAACCGCCTTCTGCTAATACAGATAATGCAGAAGTACCACCACCCAAGCCAACAGGAAACTCCGTAAAAAAGCTAGTTATTCTAGGTGGATTAGGATTAATTGTGATGGGTGTTTGTATCTATGGCTATCGCTGGTGGCACTTTAGCATTACACATCAAGAAACAGATGATGCTTATATTACCACTGACATTCATCCTGTTAACGCGCGCATTGCTGGAACTGTAACAGAAGTTGCGGTTGCTGATAACCAAACAGTCCAATCTGAAGCGGTATTGGTCAAACTCGATCCGCGCGATTATCAAGTAGCTTTGCAACAGGCTCAGGCAAATCTTAAGGTTGCCAAGTATCAGGCTGAGGCATCTCAAGCAAATATAAGCGTGACATCGACGAATGCACAAGGACAAATTACGCAAGCTTTAGGAAACATTGATGCCGCAGATGCCAGTATCTTAACTGCCAAAGGCGCTTTGAGTGAAGCTCGGGCAGGAGTTCCATTGGCACGAGCGCAAGTAGCTGAGGTCGAGGCAAATTTAGAAAAAGCTAGACTGGATTACGATCGCTACCAGTCCTTAGCAGCGCAAGGAGCCATTCCTCAGTCTCAGTTTGATGCTATAAAAGCGACTTATAATTCTCTAGTTGCCCAACGTAATACCACGCAAGAGCAAGTGCAACAAGCAATAGCAAGATTAGAGCAAGCGCGGCAGAATCTGAGCAATGCGGAGGCAAAATTTATATCAACAAAAGGTACATTGGATCAGGCAAACGCCACTGACCAGCAAACTGAAGTGAATCGACGACAGTATCAGTCAGCGATCGCGGCGATCGAGCAGGCTCAGGCTCAGGTGGATAATGCCAAACTCCAATTGTCTTACACCACAATTCTCTCTCCTTCAAATGGAGTGGTTGGAAACAAGACCGTACAGATTGGACAGAGAGTACAATCTGGACAAACCTTAATGTCAGTGGCAACTCAGCAACCTTGGGTTGTCGCAAATTTCAAAGAAACGCAATTGGGTAAAATGCATGCTGGGCAGGCAGTTGAAATCAGAATTGATGCTTTCCCAAATCACATCTTCACTGGCAAAGTAGATAGCCTTTCCCCAGCATCTGGCGCTAAGTTTGCGTTATTGCCACCAGATAACGCTACGGGTAATTTTACTAAGATCGTGCAAAGACTTCCTGTCAAAATTGTCTTTGATGGTGATAGTATTCGCGGTTATGAATCTCGGATTGCAGCAGGGATGTCGGTTGTAGTCACAGTAGCGACTGATGATAATTAAAACATTAGAGAAATCCCTACGATTTGTATCCAATTCATCATGAAAGGTTGCAAGATCGAATTAAATGTAGTAGTTTTTAAAGTGAAACGAATGGTCTGGTTATAGTAGTAAAGTCATCACTAAATTAAGCTATTAACTATTAGCTACAACAAAAAATGTAGAGTTGGTTAGAAGATCAAAGTTTCTAGATCGGTTGAAAATTGCAGATACTTTTAAAACAGACTAAACCTATGATTACTGCACTTGTTCTAATTGGGTTTGGAGTACTAACTCAAATTGTTGTACTAATGACAACAAAAAATGCGCTGCCTCGGTTCACAAAAGCATGTTCGACTTGTGGAAATCAGATGCCCCCGATGGAGCTTCCTCCAGCTACATACGATTGTCCAGAATGTGACAGGCTGATCGGTTTGGGCGTAGATCTTAATGAGCTACATTCTCATCCGTAAATCAATCTCTGTAAGGTTTTGAAGTTTTCATTTTGCAGTATGTAAAATGAAAATCGCTATATTCTGATTTGCTGTTTTTGAATGGGCGTTGTAAAAGTAAAGTCTTAATGTCCAACAGCTCCAGAAGTTGGTTTAACTTTCTTTAAAAATATTGTTAGTAGAGCAGCAGCAACTAAAGCGCAACCCATAAAGAAAAAGCAGTCGTTGTATGCCATGACATTTGATTCCCTTCGCACAAGTTGATCGAAGGTTGCGTAGGCTTGATTTTGGCTTAAGACAGTATCGCCACTTTTTGTTAGGAAGAATTGCATAAGTTGATCTAGCCGATCGCGAGTAATTTGGTTGTCAAGAGAAATCGATTCGACCAATCGGTTGGAGTGAAAGCGTTCGCGCACTGAAAGCAAGGTGCTTAATGCTGCTATTCCTATAGATCCACCTAGGTTACGAGAAACGTTAAATAGACCAGAGGCAGAACCAATTTGCTTAGGCTCGATCCCAGCGGTAGCCACACTAGAAAGAGGAGTAATAATTAATGGTTGACCAATTGCTCGCACGATTTGCGACCAGCGTAATTGTTCCAGTCCAGTATCGTGGGTTAAATATGAATTCATGAAGCAACTGATCCCAAAGAAAATAAGACCTAAAGCTATCAGTAAGCGCAGGTCAAATCTCTTCATTAACCGAGGTACGAAGGGAATAATAAATAGCTGTGGAATGCCTGCCCACATAATGGTTTCACCAATGGTCATAGCGTTATAGCCTTGAATTTGCGCCAGAAATAGGGGCAAGATAAAAACCGAGCCATAAAGACCTAAACCAGTCGCCAGATTGACTAAAATGGATAAACCAAAATTCCGCTGTCCTAGCAAGCGTAGGTTGAGCAAAGGCTGTTTGCGTTTAAACTGAATCCAAACAAATAAAGGAAGGGTTAGAACAGCAATAAGCGCAGCCTGTTTAATCTCTTCAGAACCAAGCCAATCTTTGCGATTGCCCTCTTCTAGAAAGAACTCCAGCGAAGCCAACCCAATCGCCATAGTGGCGATGCCCCACCAATCTCCTTGTTTGAATAGCTCTAGCTGCATGGGCTTCGGAGATATTGCGTACCAAACACCTGCAATCAAGAGCAGTCCGGGAAACACGTTTAGGTAAAAAATGTACTGCCAGCTATAGTTATCGGTTAGCCAACCGCCAATCGTGGGACCAATTGAAGGTGCAAATGTGGCTGTAATTGCAAATAGTGCTAATCCGATTGGCTGCTTTGTGGGCGGCAGAGTTGTCAAAATCACCGTAAATGCCATCGGGATCAGCACACCTCCTGTAAATCCTTGTCCCGCTCGGAACAAAATCATCATCGGTAAATTGGTAGCACAAGCGCATGCAACGGAGAACAAAAGGAACAGAATTGCATTGACCAGCATGTAGCGGCGCACCGAAAATACCTGAGAAAGCCACCCAGTAAGAGGAATAACCACGATTTCCGCTACGAGATAGCCTGTTGAGATCCAAGAACCCTCATCGATAGTAGCTCCCAAAGCTCCAGTAATATCATTCAAGGAAGCGTTAGTAATCTGAATATCTAGCACTGCCATGAACGCTCCTAGGAGCGTGGATAATACTCCGATCCAGTCTTTGGTGCTTAACTCGGGCATTCGGTTAATTGGGGCGCGATAGGTCAAATTTGCAATAGCCATAATAATTGGATTAAGTAAGATTGCTTTGATTATTTTGTCAGGGCACTGGTCAGTTAAATCATGATCGACGTATTTGCATCTTTTTATCGGCATGAAATGGAGGTTTAAGGAGC
>CAIJEA010000317.1 GCA_903819605.1 uncultured cyanobacterium
AATATGACCGACTGCATAATTGGCGAACAGTGGACATATTGTGACTAACAAAAAGAACTGTTCTACCCTCCTTTCCTACGGCTTCCATTTTCCCTAAACATTTTTGCTGAAATTGAGCATCTCCCACAGCCAATACTTCATCAACGATTAAAATCTCTGGCTCTAGATGAGCAGCTACAGCAAAGGCTAAGCGTACATACATCCCTGAAGAATAACGTTTAACTGGAGTATCTAAAAACTTCTCAACATCAGCAAAAGCAACAATCTCATCAAAATTTTTCTTGATTTGAGCTTTATCCATTCCCAAAATTGCACCATTGAGATAGATGTTTTCTCGCCCTGTCAATTCAGAATGGAAGCCTGTACCAACTTCTAGGAGACTGGCAACTCTGCCTCTGATTGATATTCTGCCTGATGTAGGTTCAGTAATGCGACTGAGAATTTTTAATAAAGTTGATTTACCTGCGCCATTGCGTCCAATGATGCCAACGCGATCGCCTTGTTTAATTTCAAAGGAAACGTCTTTGAGTGCCCAAAATTCCTCAGTACTTGGGTCTATATATTCTTTTTTGGAAAATATTTGTCCTATCGATTTTACTTTGCTAGCTATAACATCTCTTAAGGATATATATCTTTCTCTTTCATGACCAATGACATATTTTTTGCTTAGATTCTCTACTCTAATGACGGTTTCAGACATAAGTAATGTTTATTAATGTATGTGCTCAGACGTATAGAGCTATAGCCAAGTAATTTAAAACATAAAACCCAGAAGAGAGTAGCGGCACAAAGCGCCGCTACTCTCTTCTGGATTTTGCTTTTGTCCTAACATAACTGGCTACTGCTATAAGTCAAAAATAGATTGTCTCAAGTTTATGATGCACTTAGTAAAACGCATTTTACAAAATGCATCATGAACTTATAGCATTTTTCTAGTCTAAAGTGCATGAATTACATTGGTGACTACTCCCCAAATATGCAGATCGGTGTTCTCATCGATCTCAATGGGTTTGAAGGATTTATTCTCAGGCATTAACCACAACTTATTTTTATGCTTGCGAATACGTTTAACTGTTAGCTCTCCATTGACAACGGCAATCACAACTTGACCATTAGTAACTTCAATCGAGCGATCGACAATCAGCATGTCATTAGGATGAATTCCCGCATCTTTCATCGACTCTCCGACAACACGGACGAGAAAGGTTGTTTCGGGGTGCTTAACTAGATGACGATTCAGATCGATATTGTCATCAACATAGTCTTCAGTGGGGGCAGGAAAACCTGCGGCAACAGGGTTAAGATATAGGGGTAAGCGCAATTTGGTTGTTCTCTCAGGTCTGAAGATAGATTCGACATTTGTTCCTAGCTCTATTTCTTCAGGTTCTTTTGCTAATGCTGCTAATATCTCATCAGCAATCCGAATTGGTAATCGCACGGCTTTAGTGGCTTCCCCATATTTCCCACTACCTTGTGGGCGACCTGCGCCTTCTCGTTTTCCTCCTCGTGGCATCTGATTGACTCCAAATCTAACTAAACTTATTTCTGCATGAATAATGTACGCTTATCATAAGAGTATACGCAAAAATTTACCTATTAATAATATTTTTTCGTCTAGTCTAATTTATCGCTATAGCTATAAACCCAGAATAGAATTGCGGCGCGAAGCGCCGCAATTCTATTCTGGGTTTTGCTTTTCCTACTCCATTCCCACCCAAAGAATAGGCGTTATAAAGTGAATAATTAGGCGTGCGTGGCTTCGCCGCGCACGCCTAATTAGGGAGTAACATAACTGGCTACTGCTATATTTCACAATGCTTAGGATAAAAAGCAAAACTCAGAAATGAATAACCCCGCTGCTTACGGACGGGGTTATTCATTTTTTTGCAAATTGCCTAGAAATTATCCGAGCGAATCATGTAACATCAGAGACATAGTGCGATCGCTGCTTAGAGCGTTTTTACTAAAGGAAACCCGATTTCTTTGCCAAATAAATCATAAATTTGAGTTTAGATTTTAATTTTTTAAATCGTGACGACACTTTAGATAATTTGCATAAGTGAAATAATTATAGGTTTGATATTTATTTAGAAATGGTAAAAGATGCAAGAGCGAAATGAATCCCAGCAGTCTATGGTTCTAGAAAAAGAACCAGCAAAAAAATTGAAGTTTGGCAAGAATAATGGATTTCAGCCTGAACTGAGGCGACGGGTTGATGAACTTTTTCTAAGCAACAATCTTAAAAAACATGATTGTCCGCAGATGTATTTCAAAACTGCGGTTTTGTTGCTTAGCTTCTTTGGATTATATTCTGTATTAGTCTTTGTTGCTCAGACATGGTGGCAGGTCATTCCTTTGTGCATTATGCTTGGGGTAGTGACAGCAGGGATTGGTTTTAGCATTCAACATGATGGAGCACATCACGCTTATTCCAATTCGTTATGGGTCAATAAGCTCATGTCTATGAGTTTAGATTTAATTGGTGGAAGTTCTTATATTTGGCATTGGAAGCATGATGTTCTTCACCATACCTATGTGAATATCGCAGGTTACGATATGGACTTGGAAGTTGGACTTTTTGGACGACTTTCTCCTTCCCATCCACGTCTTGCTTTCCATCGATGGCAACATTATTATCTGTGGATGTTATATGGGTTGTTGGCGATTAAGTGGCATTTTTATGATGATTTTTATTGCTTGATTGCTGGCAAAATTGGCGATCGCACCTACCCTAGACCAAAACAGGGCAATCTCGCCATATTCTTTGGTGGCAAGCTGATATTTTTCACAATGGCTTTGGCAATTCCCTTACTGTCTCATTCAGTATTGCAAGTTTTAGCTAGCTATGGATTAGTTGCAGTCACTTTAGGAATAGTGCTTAGCGTGGTATTTCAATTAGCCCATGTGGTTGAAGAGGCAAGTTTTCCAATGCCAGTTGGAGAAATTTGCGCGATCGAAAATGATTGGGCAGTTCATCAGATTGAAACTACAGTAAACTTTTCTCGAAATAACGCCTTAGTAACATGGTTACTTGGCGGTTTAAATTTTCAAATTGAGCATCATCTATTTCCTAACATTTGCCATGTCAATTATCCTGAGATTTCCAGAATAGTTGAGCAAACTTGTCAAGAATATGGGGTGAAATATAACCAGCATGGGTCTTTTTGGTTAGGATGTGTATCTCACTTCCGTTGGCTTCGTCGTATGGGAGCATCATAAAAAAGGGCGCGAAGCGCCCTTTTTTATTTAATAGCTATCAGTTTTGCTAACTGTCAAGGTTGTGAGTTGCTGATTGGCTTGATTAAGACGATCGGCGATCGCTTCACGGACATCACGATTGACATGGGAATCAGCAAGAACCTCTTGGGCCATTTCTCGATATTCAGCACTAGTAGTAAGGTCTACTTGATCGAGTTGGTTGAGATTTTCATAGACAGTCTGCGGAGAAACCGAAACATTCCTTTCCATAAATTATTCCTGTTCTATATTTACTTTAGATCTATAGCAATCCGAAATGATTTATAGATTTTTAAG
>CAIJEA010000318.1 GCA_903819605.1 uncultured cyanobacterium
ACGGCGCGGAGACTGAAAAAGATCAAAGAGGGTGAGTCTAATCTTGCTGGGGAAAATGTTCGTGAAGGCTTAACAGCAGTAATTTCCGTCAAAGTTACCGATCCTGAATTTGAAGGACAAACTAAAACAAAATTAGGCAACACCGAAGTACGCGGCATTGTCGATTCCTTCGTTGGTGAAGTTCTCAATGAATATCTAGAGTTTCATCCTGCTGTAGCCACTTCAATTATTGAAAAAGCGCTACAAGCTTTTAATGCTGCGGAAGCTGCTCGTCGCGCCCGTGAACTAGTTCGACGTAAATCGGCTCTAGAGTCTTCCACTTTGCCAGGAAAACTTGCCGATTGCAGTTCTCGAGATCCCAAGTTATCAGAGATCTTTATCGTTGAAGGAGATTCTGCGGGTGGAAGCGCTAAGCAAGGACGCGATCGCCATTATCAGGCAATCCTTCCATTGCGCGGTAAAGTTCTCAATATTGAAAGAGCCGATGATAGCAAGATTTATAAGAATAACGAAATTCAAGCTTTGATCACTGGCTGTGGACTGGGTATTAAGGGCGAAGATTTTAATGAATCTCAACTGCGTTATCACAAAATTATTCTTCTGGCTGATGCGGACGTTGATGGAGCGCACATCCGTACTTTGCTTTTGACCTTCTTCTATCGCTATCAGAGGGAACTACTGGATCGCGGCTTTATCTATATTGGGTGTCCGCCGCTATATAAATTGGAACGTGGTAAAAATGCTCAGTACTGCTACAGCGATCGCGATTTACAAGCGGCGATCGCTGCCTTCCCACCTAATGCAAACTACAACATTCAGCGATTCAAAGGTTTAGGCGAAATGATGCCGCAACAGTTATGGGAAACAACCATGAACCCTGAAACGCGATCTCTAAAACGCCTCACGATTGAAGATGCTGCCGAAGCTGATCGCATCTTTACTATTTTGATGGGTGATAAAGTTGCTCCGCGTCGAGAATTTATTGAAACCTATGGCTCGAAACTAGCGATCGCTGAATTGGATATTTAGTAAAAGTAAAGGCGGCACGAAGTGCCGCCTTTACTTTATTTGTAGTTGCGATAAAATTAGCTTATAAGCCCTGACAGAATTTCAGGAAAATTGTGAAATATTCAACTGACACTGACTACATCAGTTTTCTTCCTCGCCTTCGAGCGGGCGATCTCGTTACCTATGGTGGAACGCAATGGGAGATTAAGGACTTTAGTACCTACGATGATGCCAATGGCTATGAAATGATGGAGTGGTTGCTCCAATCCAATAATTCTAGTTATTACTTATTAAGGGAAATCGATCATGACAATCCTGAAACTAATGTCAACTGGTATTTGTCAGAGGAAATAGGTGTTAATCGCATATCAGGTGAACATGTAGGTGACAATGTACAGTTTGCTCTTTGGGAGTCGATGTATGCTCATCGAGAGCCTTATCCAAAATTACGAGCTTTGGGGAGGCTCTATTATTTTGAATCCCAAACTGAGGGAACTTATAAAAGCGAAGAGGACGAAGAATCGCGGACTACTTGTGACTATTGGGATGAGCCACATCTTTGGAATCTAGCAATTGAGGCATGGCAAGATCGCGAACTTCATGTTTATTCCACTAAAAAAGTTAGTCCTGAAGACTTTGCGATCGCTGAGAGATCTGCAAAAACG
>CAIJEA010000319.1 GCA_903819605.1 uncultured cyanobacterium
AGCGATCGGCACAAGCTTCTATTTAGGTCTCTAGCCTTTAACACCAATGCTTGCCTCGGTAGGAATGATGTAGCGCTGTAGAAATATAAACACTACAAATACTGGAATCATTGAGATAGTCGAACCTGCGGCTATTAAGCGCCAATCTTCTGAAAAAGCACTAGCAAGACTGGCAATTCCACGCGGTAATGTGTAAAGTTCAGCTTTATCAACAATCGCTAAGGGCCAGAGAAAATCTCCCCACATCGCCACGAAGGTAAATACCGCAAGAGTGGTGAGCGCAGGACGTGCAGCAGGTAACATGACATGCCACCAGATTGCTAAACTGGAACAACCATCCATTCGTGCCGCCTCTTCCATTTCTTTTGGAACACTTTGAAAAGCTTGTCTCAGCAAAAATATGCCAAAGGCAGAAATTATATAGGGAAAAATCAAACCAAAGTAGGTATTTTTAAGATTCAGTTGCACTGCAAGAATGTAAAGGGGAATCATCGTAATTTGGAAGGGTATCATCGTCGTGCCCACGATCGCCCAAAAGATCGGATCTCGTCCCTTAAAGTTTAGTCTGGCAAGGGGAAAAGCAGCTAAAGAGCAAAATAGGAGATTTAAAATTACGGTAATACTTGAAACAAAAAAGCTATTCCAAAGATAGAGATCGAAACGTGAGTTTTTCCAAACTTTAATGAAATTATCTAAAGTTGGCTGAGCAGGTAATAGTCGTGGGACAGATTGAAAAATATTTTCCGTTGGCGATTTAAAGGCGGTACTTACTAGCCAGAGCAAGGGAAATACGGTTAAAGTAGCGATCGCAATTAAAAGAATAAATTGAAAAACACTTTGTAACTTATTCAGTGATGATATTTTTCGATCCTTTTTCTTCATGATTGAGAGAAACTATTTTTTTTGGTAATTATTCTGCTACTTATCATGACATCTTTGCTGCGCGTAGATGTACAGATGGATAATGTATCAAACTAATTGGGACACTGGTCAGTTAACCCATGAGAGAAGTAAAGCCCCGTAATGATAGCAAATCCAGCATAGAAGTTGGTCGATGATATAGCCCAATCGCCATAATTGGAGTCTTGTTCTTGCCTAAGCCTCCATCAGGTCTTACCCAGTTGTGCACTAGTCTTTGCACAGTGACTGAACGTTGTAATCCTTCAGTATTCTTCGCAAGTGAGGATAATAGAATTTGCGTTAAGATACAAGCTAGTCATTGTTTAGCAATATTTATTCATGCCATCACGATCCGCTAATCCTTCGCGAATGCTTACTTACTGGCAAAAATTTCTGCCTTGGCTAGAATCCTGCGCGATCGCTACTTGGGGGATTACGCTTACTAAACTTTGGCTTTCTGGACAGCTATATCTATTAGTCCATCCCAACTACATTCCCTTAACCGCGATCGCTGGTTTAGGACTAATCGCGATCGGTGTTGCTGAGGCTTGGCGCGTAGTCCAAAGGCGGCGTTATGCCTATACCACTAATAATCAACAGCATGTCACATTCATTAAGCCATCATTGAGTAGCAGCTTACTTTTGATAGTAGCGATCGTGGCTTTGTGCATTAATCCACGTCCATTTACTAGCGAAAAAGCAATTCATCGTGGTGTGATTGAAAATATTGCGGATGCGCGAACTATCCCAAAATCATTTCGAGCAAGCAATCGTCCTGAAGAGCGAACACTTGTAGAATGGGTACGTACTATAAGCGCATACCCTGAACCTGACGCTTATAAAGGTCAGAAAGTAAACTTCACGGGCTTTGTTGTTCATGCTCCCGATCAACCTGACAATGAATTTTTGATTACTCGCTTCGTGATTACTTGCTGCGCTGCCGATGTTTATCCTGTTAGCCTTCCTGTAAAAACCAGCGAAAGTCGTTCTAAATATCCACCCGATCGCTGGTTACAAATAGAAGGTCAAGCCGATGTCGAAACCACAAATGGAAAGCGTCAAGTTGTAATTACTGCAAGTAATATTACGGCGATCGCTGAACCGAAGAATCCATACGATTACTAATCAATACGTAGCTAGACATAATTAAAAACCAGAGTTAAAAACTATGGCGCACGCGCAGCATACGCCATAGTTTTTTGGGTTTTATATTTAATTGCGCCTAGCTATAAAAAGAGAGGCAGCGCTTTGTACTGCCTCTCTTTTTGAGTTGATTGCTATACAATTGAGCTTGAGTGGTTCGATCGCAGCAAATGTCAAACATAGAGAAAGTAGCAGAAAAAATCGTTGTCGGCTTGTCGGGCGGAGTTGATAGCTCCGTTGCCGCCGCCCTATTGCATCGTGCAGGATACGATGTGACAGGCTTAACGCTGTGGTTAATGCGCGGCAAGGGACAATGCTGCTCGGAAGGAATGGTTGATGCGGCCCGGCTATGCGAAGAATTAGGTATTCCCCACGAAATCGTCGATAGTCGCGATACCTTTGAACAAAGCATTATTAATTATTTGGTAACAGGTTATGCGGCAGGTTCTACGCCTCTGCCCTGTTCTCGATGTAATAAAGCAGTGAAATTTGCGCCAATGATGAATTATGCCCGTGAAAAATTGGGTATTTATAAAATCGCAACTGGACATTATGCCAAGCTGAATTTTAATTCTGAGTCAGGGCGTTATGAATTGCGCCGTGCTGTTGACGACACAAAGGATCAATCTTATTTTCTGTATGAAGTCGGACAAGAAGAACTAAGTTGTTGCATTTTTCCCTTAGGCGATACCACCAAGGTCGAAACCCGTAAAATTGCTGCCGAGTTTGGCTTAGAGACAGCCGAAAAGCCCGAAAGCATGGATTTATGCCTTGTGGAAGCGAATGGTTCCATGAGGGCATTTCTTGATAAATATCTTACCCCTGTACAAGGCAAGATCGTTGATACTCAAGGCAATGTGTTGGGTGAGCATGATGGCACTTATCACTACACAATCGGACAACGCAAAGGTTTAGGTGTAGCAGCGCCTAATCCCTTGTATGTAGTTGCGCTCGATCCTGTTAAAAATCAAGTTGTTGTTGGCGATCGCTCAGAAGCTCATGAGAAAGAATGCACGATCGGTCAAGTAAACTGGGTTTCGATCGCTCAAACTGATATTCCTTTTCAGGCAGAGGTTCAAGTGCGTTATCGCACAGAGCCTGCTGTTGCTACAGTAATTCCCTTGGAAGGCGATCGGGCAAGGATCGTATTTGACGAGCCACAATTTAGCATTACCCCTGGTCAAGCCGCAGTTTTTTATCGTGGTGATCTGCTACTTGGCGGTGGACTAATTGAATCAAAGCTATAAAAAAAGGAGGCATCAGCCTCCTTTTTTTATAGCTTTAGCCAAGTAAGTTAAAACATAAAACCCAAGAGAGAGTTGAGACACTTCGCACCGCAACTCTCTTTTGGGTTTAAGTGGAAAGCGCTTTATGAAGTACTAAGCAGTTGGTACGACTTGTTTGCGTAAAGAATTCAGTCTGCGCTGTGCTGTCTCATTTTTCTCATCTAAAGTCAGCACCTGCTCATACATTTCGATCGCTTGGGGCAGTAACTTTTTCTTTTCGTAGGCATGACCGAGATTGTTAATTGCAGTTACATAACCCACTTGTAAAGAGATCGCTTCTTTATAGTTCTTGATCGCGAGATCGTATTGATCTTGAGAAAAATAGGAAAATCCCAATGCGTTATACACCTCAGGAAGATTCTCTCCACCCTCTTTGAGAGCTTTATTGAACAACACAATGGCTTGAGCGTAGAGTTTTTTTCGCAAATAAACACTACCAAGTTTGTAATAGTCTTCAGGTGTACCTTTTTCTTTTTGGAGCTTAGGTTGTAGGTCAGAAATGACATTTTCTAAACTACGGGCTTTTAAAATCTGGCGGATAACCAACCAAATTACACCTGCTAACAGCAAGACCAATGTTCCTAGGTAGGTAATCGCTAATGTACTATCCATGGGTATTTATCAACTTTAATTAATAGATTTTTCTATCACAATTCACTACCTTAACTCAAAATCTAGATTGAGTAGCTATTTGCGATCGCAAACTATACAAAAGGACAACAGCTAATTAATGAGTATTTGCATAACCCCATAAGAGAAGCGGCGCTTCTCTTATGGGGTTATATCTTAGAATTTTTGGCGACAGCTATACAGCAACGAAAGA
>CAIJEA010000320.1 GCA_903819605.1 uncultured cyanobacterium
AGACAGCCATCATGTAAACAAGTACCTAGAGGTATTTACAGCAATTACCGATCAAACGACCCGCAAGAAAAGTTTTGAAAGCGTTACTTTGCAACGCTTTCAAAACTTTTCTTAGTTTGGATTTGAGCGCAAAGCTCTGTATATAGCGTTAAAAAACAAAAGGAGATTGCTGGAACTCTTTACTGCTAAACGCATTTGGGTTTTGTTTTTTCCTAGCATGACTGGCGATCTCACTAAGCCCATCCTAACATTTGATACATAAATAGTCCGATATACTCCTTAATCGCATTGGTTGTATTTTTGAGAGCATCGACGCTTGGCAATAATTCAAGGACTGTTGCCCAACCTTTATCATTTTCATTTTTTACCGATAAAAAGTCAGTTGGCGCAGGAATACTCTCAACACCAACTTTCCGGAAAATTTCCATCGATCGCGGCATATGCAGTGCAGATGTAACTAGCAATATCTTCGTTATCTGCCTTTTATCAAGAATTTGCTTGGTATTAACTGCATTATCACGGGTATTAAAGGACTGCGACTCCTGAAGGATCGCGCCTTTAGGAACCCCCATCGCTTCAGCGATCGCCGCCATGTCCTCTGATTCAGGGTTTCCGCCTTCACCTAACCAATCAGCCCGTCCACCCGTTACCACTAGTAATGGTGCTTTGCCCTGCTTGTAGAGGAGTGAGCCATACAAAATTCGATCGCCTGCTTCATTAACTTCATACCAAGGTCTCGGCGGGATTCGCGGACGAGTGCCACCACCCAAAACGACAATTGCCTCAGTTTGCGGTAACTCACCACTCGGTAAATATTGCCACTCTAACGATCGCACTAACCACTTAGAAAAAATTTCATTACTGCTAAGCATCAAAATAGCTAAAGCGATGGCGATCAAAATTGAGGAAAGCCGATTTCTTTTGAATAGGTTAATTGCTTTACTTGCATTACTAACATTTCGCGATCGCTTAGATTTCCATAGCAAACTCACTAGTGCGATCGTAAGCAACAGGCTGGACAAACCAAGGGGATAAAAGAAGAGTGGTAAGAGTTTAGATAAAAACAGCGACACAGTTCAAACCCATTTTCAGAATGCCTATACAACAATCCTAAGTCATTTTTAATATATAAAGGAGGCGCTTTGCGCCTCCTTTATATATTTCTATGTAAAACTTGCATCGCTTAACTTTGGCATAGTTTATTCCCTCTACTGACTATCGCCTAGAGCCACCCATCCTCACTATTCGATCTTGTATTGCGATAAAATTGGTGTTGCAAGCCCAAAGATTTGTCGCACGTTACCTATGACCGCAAGTACTACCACATCCAAGTTTTCCACTGCTGAAATTAAATCTGAAGGCTTGACCCTCGATGAATATCAAATGATTTGCGATCGCCTTGGTCGTGAACCCAACAAAGCCGAATTAGGAATGTTTGGTGTGATGTGGTCTGAGCACTGCTGTTACAAGAACTCGCGACCTTTACTAAAACAATTTCCGACCACAGGCGATCGCATTCTGGTTGGACCAGGGGAAAACGCAGGTGTGGTCAAAATTACCGATGATATTGCCATCAGTTTTAAGATTGAAAGTCATAACCGTCCCTCGGCTGTGGAACCATACCAAGGCGCAGCTACGGGTGTTGGTGGCATTTTGCGCGATATCTTCACTATGGGTGCGCGTCCCGTGGCAATTTTGAATTCGTTGCGCTTTGGCGAACTTTCCGATCCTTGGGTGCGGAGTCGCGTTAATGGCATTGTGAATGGTATTGCGGGTTATGGCAACTGTATTGGAGTTCCTACAGTTGGCGGCGAGGTCTATTTTGATAAGGCGTATAACCGTAATCCCCTCGTCAATGCGATGGCGATCGGAATTATGGAAACTAAGGAAATCGTCAAATCAGGTGCTTCGGGCGTGGGAAATCCCGTGATCTATGTTGGATCGACCACAGGACGCGATGGCATGAAAGGGGCAAGTTTTGCGAGTACTGAGATTTCGGATAAATCAGAGCAGAGTCGTTCGGCAGTACAGGTAGGCGATCCATTCCTAGAAAAATCTTTAGTGGAAGCTTGTTTGGAAGCTTTCAAAACAGGAGCAGTGGTGGCAGCTCAGGACATGGGTGCGGCAGGTTTGACCTGTTCTACTTCCGAAATGGCTGCAAAGGGTGGTGTTGGTGTCGTTCTCGATTTGGACAAGATTCCTGCACGGGAAACAGGAATGACTCCCTATGAATACTTGCTCTCTGAGTCTCAAGAAAGAATGCTTTTTGTCGCACATAAGGGAAGAGAACAGGAACTAATTGATATTTTTGAGCGCTGGGGACTTCATGCGGTTGTGGCTGGAGAAGTGCTAGAAGAAGCAATTGTGAGAATTTTATGGCATGGAGAAGTTGCGGCAGAAATCCCCGCAACGGCTTTAGCAGACAATACACCCATTTATCATCGTCAACTCGCCGATACACCTGACTATGCGAAGAAAGCTTGGGCTTGGGATGAAAAAGCTGCGATCTCTACTTTCCCTACTATCGATCCTAACGATGCTTTATTACAACTACTCGATACCCCTGCGATCGCCTCAAAATCATGGGTCTATCGTCAATACGATCACCAAGTTCAGAATAATACCGTAATCTTTCCTGGAGGAGCCGATGCTGCTGTGATTCGCTTACGCAGTCAAGGCTTTGGTGTTGGCGAATTAGGGGCAGAACAATCTCAAATTGATTCGCTAGTTGGTGTCGCCGCCACTGTCGATTGCAATGCGCGTTATGTCTATCTCGATCCCTACGAAGGTGCAAAACTTGCCGTAGCCGAGGCAGCGCGTAATTTGTCCTGTGTTGGTTCAGAGCCATTATCGGTGACCGACAACCTGAACTTTGGCAGTCCAGAAAATGCGATCGGTTACTGGCAACTCCATGAAGCATGTCGAGGCATTGCTGACGCTTGCCGAGAGTTGTCAACTCCTGTTACGGGCGGCAATGTATCACTCTACAACGAAACAATTGACTCACAAGGCAACGCACAGCCCATCTATCCTACTCCTGTAATCGGCATGGTGGGATTAGTGGAAGATGTGACGAAAGTAGTCGGTCAAGGGTGGACATCTGTTGGCGATGCGATTTATTTGCTTGGTAGCGATCGCGCTAGTCTTGGGGGTTCAGAATATCTCGCCTCCGTTGTTGGTGAAGTCACAGGCAGACCGCAACCTGTAGACTTTGAGCTAGAGCGTAAAGTTCAATTTGCCTGTCGGCAAGGCATTGCTCAAGGATTAGTCCAGTCTGCCCACGATTGTTCTGAGGGCGGTCTAGCCGTGGCGATCGCAGAATCAAGTATTTCTGGCAAACTCACAGCTCAGATCCAGTTAAACAATCCTGAAGGTATTCATCTCACCCAACTTCTCTTTGGCGAAGGTGCAAGTCGGATTGTGGTTTCTGTAAAAGAAAGCGATCGGGCTGCATGGGAATCTCATCTTGCAAGTCAATTAGGCAACATTTGGCAATATATCGGCAGCGTGAGCGATTCGGCTAGTGCGTTAACAATTACCGTGGGTGAGGAGAAGGCGATCTCGTTATCTCTATCTCAAATCACCAAAAACTTTAACGAGGCAATTCCTAAGAGAATGGGACATACTATGTAAAGAAGATAAATCTTAAACCTTTTTGCTAACCATATATGGCTATAGCCA
>CAIJEA010000321.1 GCA_903819605.1 uncultured cyanobacterium
GAAGCCGCGCACGCCTAATTATTTACTGGAAAGGAAGTATCTATTTCTTAGAAAAGCGGCTTAACGATTTAAAGTTTTCATGGCTTGCGCGGCATAGCGATCGCCTGCGGCAACACCCTGAGGTGCGACAGAATTAATGCGGCTGAGATCTTCAGTGGTTAGGATTACAGTTGTAGCACCAATATTTTCTTCTAGATAAACGCGGCGCTTTGTCCCAGGAATTGGAACAATATCATCACCTTGAGCTAGAAGCCATGCTAGCGCTAATTGCCCTGCGGTAACCCCCTTTTCAGCAGCGATCGCTTTTACCTGTGATACTAATTCTAGATTTTTGGCAAAGTTATCACCTTGAAAACGTGGAGCGTTGCGTCGATAATCATCGGGGGCAAAGTCGTCGGGACTAGCGATCGCACCTGTCAGAAAGCCTCTACCTAGAGGACTATAGGGCACAAAGCCAATTCCTAATTCTCGCAAAGTTGGCAGTATACTATCCTCTGGTTCTCTACTCCACAGAGAATATTCGGTTTGGAGGGCAGAAATAGGATGAATAGCTTGGGCGCGTCGAATAGTAGCAGGTGCAGCTTCAGACAAACCCAAATATCTGACTTTTCCTTGTTTGACTAATTCAGCCATTGCTCCCACTGTCTCTTCAATCGGTACATTCACATCAACGCGATGTTGATAATAGAGATCGATGACATCAACTCCCAAGCGCTGCAAAGATGCGTCGCACGCCTGACGGACATATTCAGGTTTACCGCTAATGCCTAGCCAGCCGCCATCAGCGCTACGGACATTGCCAAATTTGGTTGCTAAAACTACGCGATCGCGGCGATCTTTAATTGCTCTACCGACCAGTTGTTCATTTGTGAATGGTCCATACATATCGGCAGTATCAAGGAAATTAACGCCAAGTTCTAAGGCGAGATGAATAGTGGCGATCGCCTCCTGTTCATCTCGTCCACCATAAAACTCAGACATTCCCATACAGCCAAGACCGAGTTCTGAAACTTCAAGTCCTTGATTGCCTAGTTTTCTTGTTTTCATTGATTTACTCTTATGTTGTTCTTTACGATTAGTGAGATCTGAGCAATTGGCAACTGCTAGATTGTTGTAATAATTCAATTAATCTAGCTATACTCGATGGATCGAGATGGTTAATTAACTTTTCAGCAGCAATTTCTGGCTCTAAAGGAAGGTCAATGGAACGAGGGTTCTTTCCTAGTTGAACCATAGCGATATAAGTAGAAAAATGATGTGACTCTTCTTCACGGGTAACTTTCTTTTCTTCTAACTCCTTGTAGTAAGCAATTTTTTTGCCAATAACTTCTAGACTGTAATGGAGCTCTTGCTGACTTGCCATAACTGCATCATAATGCTCTTCCAATAGTACTCGCCGCTGATTGGCTGTGGAAAGTCCCTGACGACGTAGTTCTGCAAACTGCTGCATCTGACGAATGGGCATTTTGGTGTCACGAAGTTTAGTTAGGAACTTGACACAATCAAGATCGTAGGTCGTAAATTGGCGGTATCCACTGCTATCACGATTGATAGGATCGAGAAGATTCATGCGTTCGTAGTATCGCAATGTATGCGTACTAACACCTGTTTGCTGTGAAGCCTCTTGAATAGTGAATGTCTTTTCCATAAATTCAACTCTAAACGTTAGAGTGCACTCTAAGTCAAGTGTTTCTCAATGACATTTATATAGCAATGCAAATCAGATTAAGAAAGTCTTAATTTCATAGGGTTCAAATATAACTTCAAATTTATTTGAATTGTTTTTGTTTAGTGAAAGCAAAGTATTCCTATGCTCCAATAGATTGCATTCCCAGATGCTTTGTACTTACAAAATATTAGATAAAATCTCAATTCTGATTTGGGTTGCTTTCAAATGTAACTCATAAAGACGGATTATGACTTACGCTGCAAAACTATACAACGCCCAAGCTTATATTGATGATTGGCGATCTCGACTTCCTGATAGCAAGATGATAATTACTATGGAGAGATAGCGAACATTTAGTGAAATTGTGGCTGCAATTAGATATGATTAATAGGAATCCAATTTTTTGGGGATTATGGCACTGCCATGAGTTTCAATCCAAATCTGTGCCGCAATGAGAGCGAAGTCGAAAGTAAATTAATTGTCCAGTATCTTTTGCCTACCCTTGGTTATGACGCGAGTAAATGGCATCAGGAAGTCGCGTTGGGGAGTATTCGCTTAGATTTTTTAGCCCTAACTTCTCAAGTATTTCCGAGTATCACTGATTCTGCACCGAAAATTTGTGTGGTGATGGAAGCTAAGCATCCGAAGCACAATCTTGACTCCCATGTGCGGCGATTGAGTCGTTATTTAACGCGCTTGCATATTGTGTATGGGGTGTTAACCAATGGTAAGGATTTTCGGATTTATGAGTTTGTGGGCGATCAAGTCAGGCTAAATTTTCAATGTCAAGGTGCAGAAATTACCGACAAAATCGAAAAAATTAAGGATATTATTGGGAGAGATAAATTAGCTGGGGCTAAGAGCAACAAGGCTATTAATGCAGTCGATTTCCCTGATAATAATATCAATCC